>JACMMA010000023.1 GCA_014379275.1 Armatimonadota bacterium
CGGTTTTCCTGCCCCGTTCCTCCCTCCCCCGGGTACCCTCTGGGTACCCCTCCCTCATCGGAATGAGAGAGGGGGAGCAGATGCACCGGAGGCGAAACGTCACCACGTTTCCCGAACTGCCTGGCAATCGGGAGTGCCGAACTACCTCGGACTCCCCCTCCCTCATTCCGATGAGGGAGGGGAAACGGTGAGAGAAGCCGCCGCAACCGTCAGAAGCACCCACCCGGATAAGAAACACACGCCGCCGATCGGCGTGATCGCCCCGAGAATCTTTACCCCGGACAGCGTCAGCGCATACAGACTCCCGGCGAAGATGACACAGCCTGCCGCGAATAGATAGCCCGCCGTCCGCGCCAAACCCTGCCCTTTTATGGGAAGCCGGTCATACAGTGCGGCGATCAGGATCAACCCGAGCGCATGGTACATCTGATATTGCGCCCCTGTGTTCCACGTCGCGATGCGCTCAATCGGCACATGGTTTCGCAGTTCGTGCGCCCCGAACGCGCCGAGGGCGACGGCGACGAAAGCGTTAATCGCGCCGAGGAGTAAAAAGGTTCTCATGGTGATTGATGGTACCGTAACCGCCGCCGCGTCGCCTCAGTCGTCGTGCAGAACCGCCTCCGCGATCTGCCTTACCCGATCCCACGAGATACCGTCGCGCTGCTCGACTGCGAGGGGGTGATTAGTCGGTTCCAGTTCCACGAAAGGACGCTCCCCGACGGGGCGGGTGTGTACCATCGTTTTAAGGTTCAGCGTC
Source organism: Armatimonadota bacterium (assembly GCA_014379275.1). Lineage (GTDB taxonomy): Bacteria > Armatimonadota > Armatimonadia > Armatimonadales > Armatimonadaceae > JACMIU01. The sequence goes on from JACMMA010000023.1 coordinate 758, forward strand.
GCGGGATACGTCGGCAGGTCGGTGGAAAGCCACCCGAAACAGGGCGGGTCGTTCTCGCGTCCGGGGGTTTCCCAGTGTTCTAGAGTACGCTCCATGCTCGCTTCGCTGAGCGAGACCCAGACCGTCCAGACGAACGGCGATTCTTCGCCGATGATCGGAATTTCCAGATTCGCGGCGATGAAATAGGCGTCCGGGTCGCCCCGGATGATGCACGTTTCCTCATCCCGCTCTACGCGCTCCCCCCGATCCCGCGCGGGCAGTTGGTAAAACAGCAGAGGAGCCTCCGCCCCGTAACCCGTCGGCAGTTCGTCATGCCATATCCCGCAACGTCTGCAATGAAATCCTTCTTCCACGATTTGTCCCCTGTTCATGGTATCGGTTGGTTGGTCGTTTGTAAACGTTCCAAACGACCGACCCAATCAGGTACTGTAGACATACATTTTCAAGCGGCTCGGAAAAAGGATAGTGTCTATGGAACGGCGCGATTTGGCGGGGGCGATGGTGGGCGAGGTGGGATTGGGATGCTGGCAGTTCGGGGGAGACTGGGGCGCGGTGTCCGAAGAATCGGCGCGGGCGACGCTGCAAGCCGCTCTCGACGGGGGCGTGACCTTTTTCGACACGGCGGACGTGTACGGGGGCGGCGTGAGCGAAACGATCATCGGGCGGTTCCTCGCCGAAACCCGCGCCGACGTTTTCGTGGCGACGAAGCTCGGGCGGCGCGGCGATCCCGGCGGACCCGCCAACTACTCGCCCGCCGTGATGCGCGCGCACACGGAAGATTCACTCAGGCGGCTCGGTGTCGAACGCCTTGACCTGACCCAACTGCACTGCATTCCCACCGAAGAACTGCGCCGGGGCGGCGTGTTCGAGACGCTACACACCCTGCAGACGGAGGGCAAGATAGCGCATTTCGGGGCGAGCGTGGAGTCGGTCGAGGAAGCACAGATTTGTCTCGCCCAACCCGGCATCGCGTCGTTGCAGGTTATCTTCAACATCTTCCGGCAGAAGCCGATCGACGAACTGTTCGCCGATGCTAAGGCGAAAGGCGTCGCGATCATCGTGCGCTTGCCGCTCGCCTCGGGGCTACTCACAGGGAAATATCAGACCGATACGACGTTCACGCCGCAGGATCACCGCACCTACAACCGCGACGGGCAGGCGTTCAACGTCGGGGAAACGTTCGCCGGACTGCCGTTTGAGTTAGGCGTCTCCCTCGCCGACGAACTGAAACCGCTCGTCCCGGACGGATTCACTCTGACGCAGATGGCTTTACGGTGGATTCTGGATTTCGACGCGGTAACGGTGATCATCCCCGGCGCGAAAAACCCCGACCAGGCAGTCGGGAACGTTTCCGTGGCCGATTTGCCGCCCCTCTCGCCCGAACTCCACGCCAAACTGCGCGACTGGTACACCGACCGTGTCGCCGCCCACATTCGCGGACCATATTAAGGTTTTTGAACCGTTTGAGACACCAAGTCCGCCAAGGATAAGAGGAGAGCGGGAGGAGGTTTCTGAGTTTTCGGTTCCGCTCGATAGCCGGACCGCTTTTCTGGTGCGGTGATCACGACCTTCTGAGCCGTTTCGTCCCTTGCGGCAGGAATCCGTTGTAGCGGGCGGGGTTCCGGTTGCGTTATCATAGTGTTCGGGAGAAACACGCGTCATGTCCGCACTTCGGAACGCAGAATTAGTAGCCGGTCAACCCATATACGCTGTCAGAGCGACCTCCCCGGTACCGGTCGACGATTTCATTCTGCCCGAGGAGTATTTACGGCGAGAGCGGGAATCGGTCGCCAAACACGAGTATCTTTCGGGGCGTATTTATGCGATGGCGGGCGGTTCACCGAGCCATAACGTGATCGGCAGCAATATAATCATCGCCGTCGGTGGTCGGTTGCGTGGCAAGCCGTGCCGCACCTTCACAAGCGACCAGCGAGTTCGCGTGACCGCGACGGCGTATTGCTACCCCGACGTGACGGTCGGGTGCGGGGAGCCACGCTTCGACCAGGACGACACCCTGCAAAACCCGAGCGTTATATTTGAAGTACTGTCGCCCACTACCGAAGGCTACGATCGGGGCGAAAAGTTCGCCCGGTACCGCCTTCTGGAACCGCTCCAGGAGATCGTTTTTGTGGCGCAGGACCGTGTGCGCGTCGAACGGTACGCCCGAACAGAAGCAGGCTGGACCCTGAAAGACGACCTGAGCGAACTGACAGAAACCTTGCGTCTGGACTCGGTCGGAATCTCGGTTCCTGTCTCCGAACTTTACGAAGACGCGCTGGACCTTTAGGGCTGTAGATTAAGCGCAAGCAGGCGGAGTGCGGTCATTTCCTCTATGGCGTAGCGGATGCCTTCGCGTCCGAAACCGGAGTCGCGTTCGCCGCCGTAGGGCATGGAGTCCACGCGGTACTGCGGTACGTCGTTTGCGATCACCGCGCCGACGTCGAGCGTGTTCCATGCCGCGAATATTTGCCCGATGTTCTGCGTGAAGATGCCGGTCTGCAAGCCGTACCGCCCTTCATTGGCGAGCGCGAGGGCGTCCGCGAGCGAGTCGAACGGTTCGATGCAGACGAGTGGTGCGAACGCTTCCGTGCTACGGACACGCATTTCGGGCTTGGTGTCGGTGAGCACGGTCGGCGACAGGTGTGCGTAGCCGCTAGTCTCGCCGCGCAGGAGTGTTGTCGCGCCCTGTGATTCGGCTTCCTCGACTAATTTAAGAGCATTGTCGCGGGCTTGCGGCGTGATCATCGGTCCGAGGTCCGTGTCCTCGTTCATGGGATTACCGATCACGAGTCGTCCGGTAGCATGAATGAACTCTTCCACAAACCGGTCGAAAATCTTCCGGTCTACGAAAATCCGTTGCACCGAGATACATACCTGCCCGGCGTTCGCGAACGCCCCCCAGACACAGCGGCGAACGATCTGGTATACGTCCGCGTCGCCGCAGACGATCACCGCCGCGTTTCCGCCGAGTTCCAGTGTCACGCGCTTTTTGTTCGCCAGCGATTTCAGGTGCCAACCCACAGTGTCTGACCCGGTAAACGACAGCACCGGGGCACGGGGATCGGTCGCGAGTAGTTCGGCGACGGCTTTCGGTTCGCGCGGCGTAAGCACCGAAAATGCGCCCTGGGATGGGTGATTAGTGTCGCCGCAAACGGAATGTACCAGTTCGGCGAGTCGGAGCGCGGTGAGTGGCGTCCGCTCGGACGGCTTGACGATCACCGGGTTGCCGACCGCGATAGCCGGGGCGACTTTGTGCAGAAGCAGATTCAGCGGAAAATTGAACGGCGTCAGCGCGGCGACGGTCCCGACCGGGAAGCGGCGCGTCAGCCCGATCCGCCCCCTGCTCGCCTCGTTGATGTCTAGCGGCAATACGTCGCCGCCGAACCGTCGTGCTTCCTCGGCGGCGAGTGACAGTACCAGCAAACCGCGATCGACCTCGCCCCGCGCGTCGCGGATGGTCTTGCCGCTTTCCAGGGTGATGCCACGGGCGAACTCTTCCCGCCGCGCCACGAGACCTGCCTCGATGCCGCGCAGGATCACATAGCGATCTGCCGCCGATTGTGACCGGAATTCTTCACGGTCGGTAAAAATCCGGTAGGATTCCGCCAGTGCTGTTTGGGCGTCGGCGAGCGTTCCGACCGCGACTCCGGCTATCGTCTCGCCGGTCTGCGGCGTAACCACCGGGCGCGTTTCGCCGTTGCCCTGATGCCAGGAGCCGCTGACATACTGCTGAAAAACCGGGCTGTCCATGAAGTCAGTATACAGGGCGCGATCCATGCCAGGCACGAGAGCGTTAATTCTGTCGCGATTTTGAAAGGCGGATAAAATACCGTCAGACAATCGCCGGAAAATTTCTCGAACGATTTGTCGAATCCCGGTCCGGTAGTTCGACTACAGGTGAAGGTAGGGCAACCGGGTGATTCGTAGCGAATGTACTGGTCCGACGACCGCTCCGGGAGAAGTCATACGGAGTTTACACCACTTGAGTACGGGGAAAATGTCTGATTAACTGGTGCCTTTTGACGTCGGGCACACCGAATGCTCCGGCTTCGGGAAGCGCATCAAGAAAGAGGGTTAGTATGGAAAAATTAGCAAAGAACAGGATTTGTCTGTGGTACGACGGAGACGCGGAGGATGCGGCGCGGTTTTACGCCGACACCTTTCCCGACTCAGCCGTCGGCGCGGTGCATCGCGCTCCGGGGGACTTTCCATCCGGGAAGCAAGGCGACGTGTTGACGGTCGAGTTTACCGTGATGGGGATTCCCTGCCTCGGGCTTAATGGCGGACCCGAGTTCAAGCACAACGAAGCCTTCTCGTTCCAGGTCGCAACCGCTGACCAGGACGAAACGGACCGTTACTGGAACGCCATCGTCGGCAACGGCGGCGAAGAGAGTGCGTGCGGCTGGTGCAAGGATAAATGGGGAGTATCCTGGCAGATCACGCCGGTCGCTCTGACGGAAGCGATAGCCGATCCCGATCCCGCCGTCGCCAAACGCGTATTCGATGCGATGATGCAGATGAAAAAGATCGACATCGCTACAATCGAGGCAGCTCGTCGCGGTTGAGCGTGTACAGCGGAAGTGCGAGGAAGTCATGGCGGGAACCCGAACCCACCGAAGTCTGAGCCTACGGGCGATCCTGAATATCGGTTCAAATCTGCAACCACACTTTTGAACCGATATTCACGCCGCATCAATCGACCGCTCTGATATGATGAAACACCGCCAGGAACCGCATTCGGTTGAATATTTGAATTTCCGGAGCACTGCGATTGTCGTGGGAGCCGGTTCCCACGACAATCGCGCGCTGTTTTCTCCACGTGGATCGCATACTGATATGTGCATCGACTCTTCCGCGTAATGGACGAAAGCGCAAACCGGGTATTCTGAACGCGACTATGCCCGCAACCTCACTCACCGTCGCCGCCGCCAGTTCGCTCGCGCCTATTCTCCCGGCACTCATCGCCGCCTGGAATCGCGACCACGAAACTGTGATCCGCCCGACATTCGGCGCGTCGGGAACCCTGCTCCGGCAGATCGCGGCGGGGGCGCCGGTCGATGTTTTCCTTTCAGCGGGAGATAAAGAGGTGAACGAACTCGTCGGACTCCGTGCCGTTCGTCCGGCGACGCGAACGGCGTTCGCCGAAAACCGTCTCGTCTTAGCGCAGGCGACATCGGCCCGCATCCAGCTAACGGGATGGGCGGATCTCCTTGAACTCCCGGCGCGGTTTCGCATCGCGCTCGGCAAGCCGGAAACGGTCCCTGCCGGACGGTATGCGAGGGAGGCCCTGCGCAAGCACGGCATGTACGAGGATTTACAACGCCAGAAAAGACTCGTTTTCACCGGCACGGTGCGACAAGCCGCCGACGCCGCGGCGTCGGGGAACGTCGACGCTGCCCTTGTTTTTGCGACCGATGTTCGCGCCGACAAACGGTTGCGTGCTGTCGTTACCGCCGTGCCGGGTACAGACCACATGCCGATCCGGTATGTCGCAATCGTGACAAAACAGGCCCGGAACGAGGCGGAGGCCGTTTCATTCGTGCGATTTCTGCGTTCCGAGCCGGCGAGGCGTGTTTTCAAAGCGGCTGGATTTGTTGTTTTGGATTAAGAACGCCCCCGCCCCCGATTCTGGGGGAGCCAGAGGAGAGCCTGGTGCGTTACGCTCGACAGGCGGGGGGCGCTTACACGGCACGGGCCGGTCTCTATTCGCGGTCTTACCTCTCGTCCTCCTCGATGGTGAAGCGATACATGAGGCTACCACTGGTTGAAACACCGTCGTTATTTAGCGCGGTCGCCGGACGGTTTGCCGCCAGGTACTCGATTTTCTGCGCCTTCGCATGACCGTCGCACCAGATGACGTTCGTCAGTTTCACGTGCCGGGCAAGAATCGCCCCGTTGTTGAAGCGGTTCAGCAGCGCGGGCCACGCGAAGTCGTTGACCGGTGACGTCGGTTGTGGGTCGTTCAGATCGCGACGGTAAAAGTCAGCACTCTGACCGTAATTCTGTGTCTCGGCGATCAGAATGGTATCGGCGGGTAGCCGGATGTCGGCATACGGCGCGCCGGGGGGCGGATGGTGCGCCGCCAGGTCGTAATACATATTGTTGATCGCATAACTGCCGTAGGCACGCGAATCAACATTGCCGCAGTCCCCGATACGGGTTGTTGGTTCGGGCGGGTAACCCTGATAGATATACTTGCGGTTACCGCGCAAAGTAACCGGAGCACCGAACCCATCGGTCCCCTTGAGGTCGTCGAACGAATCGCTGGGACAGTTGAAAACGTCGATGCTTTTCACGTACGGATAGATGACATCCATCCAGCGCGGCTTGTCGCAGACAAAGAAATCAAGGTAGGCGTTGAGCGGCATCGTCTCGTCATAATCCTGCGTGTACATCAGGACGCTGGTACCGATCTGCTTGATGTTCGACAGACAGGACACCTGCCGGGCCTTCTCACGCGCTTGAGCAAATACGGGAAACAATATCGCGGCGAGGATTGCGATTATGGCAATTACAACCAGTAATTCGATCAGCGTGAATCCGCTTGACGCCGTCTTCGCATGCGCGACGTAGCGGTTCGCGGTAAAAAGGTTCGATTTCATCAGCCTGTTCTTTCCTTGCGGGGTGTCTGCACAAGTCTGTTATCCTCATCACTTGCCCCCAGTAGCAAGGGAGGTCACGCGATTATTATACGCCGGAAGTTAGATCAGATCGTATCCGTGTTAAGCTATTCACAGTCAATTTCAAGAAAGAAGAAAGCGACCCCTTCGCCATGACATATCAACCGGATTCGTAGAAGCAGATATTCCGAAAAGCGAGATTGTTTCGGGGTTTCCGTCTCAGCGACGACGTGAGATAGACGACTTTGCCGTCGCGCCAGCAGCCGGGGCGGAGGTTCTGCGCCCCCGCCCCGGTTCGTGTTAATCTGGACCGTCGAACTTGATCGTGCGTCGGTCTTTGGCGTTGATCTTCGGTATCTCGATCGTGTCGCCCTCGGAAACGCCGCCCGTCACCTCGACTTCGGCATCGTTCTTCAAACCCGTCGTGATTTTGGTATCGGTCGCCTTCTGTTCTTTTTTCGGTCCGGTGACGACGGCGACCTTGTTGCCCGGTTTTATCGCCTCGGCGGGGAGTGTCAGAACGTTCTTGTGGCGATTCAGTATAATGTCTACCACCGCCGTCATGCCGGGGCGCAACCGCCGGTCGGCGTTGCCGACCGTCACTTTGACCTCGAAGCGTACCACCCCGCCGGAGCCGGAATTTTGCCCCGCCGCCGCCGCGTCACGCTTCAGGGACTTTCCGATTGCCGCCGCCGAGATCGAGGAAACGCGCCCCGCGAACCGCTTGCCGGGCACGCTGTCCACCGAAATCTCCACCGGCTGCCCGACCTTGACCCGCGCCACGTCCACTTCGTTGATATTCACACGCACCAGCATCTTCGACAGATCGGCGATAGAAACCACCGCCGCACCCTGCGCGAATCCCGCCGTCGCCGACGCGATCAGTTCGCCCTCTTCCTGATACTTCCCGGTCACGTCGCCGCTGATGGGAGCGACGATCCGTGTTTCGACGAGTTGCACCGACTGCTGGGCGAGCTGATTCTCGATCTGCCGTACATCGGCGCGTGCGCGCTCCACATCCCGAAGTCGAAGCCCCGCCGACCCCGCGTTAGCTCGTTCCGTTTCCAGGGCGACCCGTGCCGCGTCCACGGACGCCTGCTGCTGGGCGAGTTGTGCCTGAGCCGCCTCGATGCCGACCCGCGACGTAGCGATGTCTTCCTTGCGCGGACCTTCTCTTAAAAGGGCGAGTCGTTCGCGCTGGGTTTGCAGATCCTTTTCCGCGAACGTCACCTGCACCTGCGCCGAATCCGCCGCCGACTGCGCGACAAACCCCTTGGCTACCAGACTTTGCTGGCGGGTGTAGGTACGTTTGGCGTCGACCACCTGGGCTTCGGCGCGGGCGACGGCAAGCTGGGCGGAGGAGATGTCCTGCGTACGGTTCGGCGCGGATGTCTGACGCAGTTGGGCTTGCGACTGCCGCAGTCCGACCCTGCCGGTCGCGATCCCCGCCTCGGCTTGCCGCAAAGCAACGTCGGCCCGTGCGATGGCGAGGCGGTTTTGCCGGACCGTGAGGCGGTAGTTTTCCTCGGCCTGCGCGAGACCCGCCTGCGACGCGGCGAGTTGCGCTTTAATGCCCTCGACCTGGCGTGTCACCTCGGTCGGGTCCACGATGGCAATAGGATCGCCCGCGCGGACAAGCTGCCCCTCCCGGACAAAAATGCGCTGAAGCCGCCCGGCGACCCGTGATTTGACGTCTACCTGTGACACCGGCTCCAATGTCCCGGTCTCGGTCACCTTGATCGTGATATCACCGCGCCCCACCTTCGTGGTGCGCCCGATCGTTTTTTCCTTGGCTTTGACCGCCGCTTTCTGCCGCGTATAAAACCACCCCCCACCAACCAGTGCGATGAGAAGAACCGCAATCCACCATCGTTGCTTCACGTTCGCTACAAATCCTTCCTGCCCTGCGGTGGCGACTGCCGCCGCATTCCGGCACAAACATCTTGACACCCGGTCTCGCCCTTTGGTTGCAGACGAAACGTGAACTATTCCAATGCCGCTGATACCTCATGGCTATCGCTCATTGTTGTCGCAAATGTTAAGAGATCATTAAGTTTTCCAGTTCATGTAGCGAATAGACATGATGCGGGTAGACTGAATCAGGACAGAATCCCAAACTGTTTTACTTTGGATCAAGGAGTGCGCCATGAACCACCTTTCTCGTCCGTTCTACGCGATTACAACCGCCGCGGCAATCAGCCTGCTTTCTCTCGTCGCCCGACCGGCACAAGCACAGCTGGCAGACTACGTCAACACGATAACGCTATCCGGCAGTGCCACGGACCTCGCACCGGGAACCGCCCCCAACGACAACCGGCTCGGCGGTCTTTTCTCAGACATATACTACGACCGCGACCGCGATCTGTA
>JACMMA010000230.1 GCA_014379275.1 Armatimonadota bacterium
AACACCTGGTCGTAAGTGCGGTTCTCCTTGACGATATAGACGACGTGCTCGAACACGGACGGTTCGCCGGTCCGCTCGGGGACCGGCACCGGCGGACGACCCGACCGACCCTTCTCCCGGCTTCGTAACACCTCGGGGACACGCGCGTCGGCCAGGACCTGTTTCGTGTACGCGTCCAATTTGCCGGGAAGCGGCGCGAGCGGGACGCGGCTGACGGTGCCCTGGACCCAGTACACGCTCCGGCGTTTGTCGCTTTCCTTCGCGGGAATATGCCGCGACCCGTACCCTTTAACACAGGTAACATATAGTTGCTCGTCTCGGATCAGGAGCGACCCTGGATACCAGGCGGTCGGAATCCAGCCGCGCACGGTCGGCTCTTTCGCCGGAGAAACATCGAGCACGGCGACGGCGTTGTTCCCGCCACATCCGACATAAAGCGTATCTCCGTTGGCAGACAGGGCCAGTGCGTTCGGCGCACTGCCGAACGGTAGCGATGCATCAGGCTTGACGATCACCGTGGACCGCAGGCGGCGTTTGTTGGTGTCCACGAGGCTGACCGTGTCCTGGTTGGCGTTGGCGACGTAAAGCGTTCTGCCGTCCGCACCGAGGAGTAGGTCGGACGCGTGCAGACCGGTCTCGATCTGCGCGACTTCCTTACCGGTAGCCAGTTCGAGAAGCGACACGGAACCGCTGGTCGCCACGCCACGTTCGTCCACAGGAACCGGGGTGCCGGAAGAATCGCCGGTACGCTCGCCAGACTTCGCGAGCCGCCCGCCCCAGTTGGAAACCCATGCGAACGCGCCGTCCGGCGAAAGGGCAACATCATACGGCGCAATCCCGGTCGGGATCTCACGCGTGACGAACCCGGACGAAATATCGACGACCGCGACCGCGTTTTTGCGCGACAAACAAACATAGAGCGTTTTCTCGTCGGCAGACACCGCGATCCCGCACGGGTACGACGGGCCGCTTTTTTCGCCGACCGTAGGTCCAGGCAACAGGATACTCCGCTCGACCGCGAGTTGTCCGTCATCCGCGACACGCACGACCCACAAAGAACTGCCCGCGCCGGTCGCCAAGATCGTTCTGCCGTCGCGGCTGACGAGCAGGCCGTGGAGCGAACCGCCGCCTTCCTTCGGGAAAGGGAGACTCTGGCTGACTTTCCAGGACGCGGCGTCCACGCGGACGAGTCCCTTTTCGTCCTTCAGGTACACCGTCTTTCCGTCCGGTGCGGCGACCATATCTACGGGGCGGCCGTTATATGTCAGCGTGTCGCCCACCGGACGTACCCGTTGCCCAGTCGCCACGGTATACCCACCGTCTTTCACCACCCCCAGGCGTGGGGTGGACGCGACGTATCCCGCCCCGGCGATGAGCGCCCCCCCGGCAAGCAGAGGAAGCAAAAGACGATTGGGGAAATGAGGCATAAGTTTTTTCTTTGTCCTCCCGGACGGGGGCAACCGGGTACCCTCTGGGTGGTTGCATCGTTGTACCTGCGGTGCGGGGTTGATGCCTGGCTTGCCTGGGACTTTCGCGCGATTCGCCGTTCGCCCTTTCCGTACTCC
>JACMMA010000231.1 GCA_014379275.1 Armatimonadota bacterium
CCGTCCCATGGTACACGTTGCCGCTCCCGACGAGGAGCGACAGGACTTGTTCATACAACCCCGCCGGGATCGAGCCGTAGTAGTACCCGTAACCGCCGAGCGACGCGACCGCGCTGAGCAGACCCGCCGCCTGCCGTTCGCCCGGGGTCGCGTACGGGAACCGGGACGCATCCACGGTGCGGACGCCGGTCGCATCGCGGTATAGCTTTTCGGTCCGGATATGTTTGGCGATCGCGTCCGGCGTCGCCCCCGCCTCATCGTCCCAAAACTCGGCGGGGAACGATTTCGTGGGCAGCGAATACGGATACACCCCCCATCGATCCGTGGCGCGTTCCTGGATCGAGAAGAAAAGTAGGTGCCGTTGCGAGGGGGGACGCCTGGTCGGCACCGCTTCCTTGCCCGTGGTCAACTCCCCGAAGACGGATTCGAGTTCGTTCTCCCAGGCATCGGTCAGTTTCGCTTCGCCGTTAGTGATGCCTTCCTTTGCCCGCAAATGGTCGGTGAGTGTTTGTACCGATGCGAGAATATGGGCGCAGATGAAGCCGTTTTTGAACGCCTCGCACTCGCATTTGAACTGCACGCGCCCGGTGCCGACAACCTGTAGCGCCACGGAGAAGGTAGAGGAAGTCGCCCGCACCAGGAAATGCGCCGTGGTCGCGGAAATGGCGAGCAGCTTGACGCGGTCGCCTTTGCGCAGGGATTCCGCGGCGCGCACGACGCTCATGTCGGCGTCGCGGTCGAGGCGCAGTCGCCCCAAAAGTTCGGTAGAAAGACGGGTCGGCTCACTCATTGGCAAGGTTAGATTATACCTCCATTACCCATGAAAAGCCGCGGATTGGAAAGAGTTTTTGAGCCGTCAGGAAGTCGGCACGGTATAATTTTTTGTCCGCCATACGTCCCGTAGGGTAGGACAAGGAGAGCTGCCATGAATCGGACCATTTTTGCCGTCGCTTCCCTGATCCTCTGGGGACTCGCCTCCCCGACCGCGCCTGCGCAAACGAACATCCCCCCGTCCGCCGCGACCGTTGACCCGGCGGCGATGGCGATCCTGCAAAAATCGCAAAACAAAATGTTTGGCTTGAAGACGTTTCGTGCCGCGTGCTGGACGACGACGACACTTCCCGACGATTCGCAGGGGAAAAGTCAGGCGCCGCGTTACGCGATGGCGACCTTGACGGCGGCAAAGCCGCGGCAGGTGCGTTACGACTCGTGGATCATGACCGCGCCGGACCTTTCCACGCCGTACTCCCGGTGGGCGCGGATAGGAAGATTGCCTTTCATGACCACTGTGAGCGACGGAGGAACTTTCTGGAGACAGGTGGGGACCACGTATCGCAAAGAAAACCGGGCGGACTTCGGGAACCTGCAAACCGGGCTCGAACCGTGGGGCGGGTTCCACACGAAAAACAGCTCTCCGCTCGGCGAGATTCTCCGCAGCCGTAAAAACGGCGGGCTACTCGGTCTGCGCCGCGACGGAACGGAAATTGTCAGCGGCGTGCCCTGTGATGTGGTACGGGCGCAGACCAGAACGGAGTTCAACGGCGACACCCTCGAATACGATTCGCGGCTGTTCATCGGGCGTGACGGGATCGTGCGGCGCAGAACGGACGCGGTCAAATTTCGCGGCGCCCCGTACCGCGTCAGCGACGCCGTGATCCGCAATATCGTCATCAACGCGCCGATCAACGCGCCGGGGAAAACGTTCGCGTACGCCCCGCCGCCTGGCGTAAAAAGCGAGCGGCAGGTGCGGGCGGAACGGGTAGCGGAGCCACCCCTTCTCGCAAGCGGCACGCCCGCGCCCGACTTTTCCGCCGCCGACACCGACGGAAATATCGTCACGCTGTCCGGTCTGCGCGGCAAGGTGGTGGTCGTGGATTTCTGGGCGAGCTGGTGTGGTCCGTGCGTCCTCTCAATGCCACACAACCAGAGGGTGATCAAGAAGCTACAAGACGGGGGCGTCCCGGTCGTTTTCCTCGCCGTGGATAACTCGGAAGGGCGCGATGTGTTCGCCGGATGGGTTAAGAATCATCCCGAATACGACGCCCTGCGGTTCGTTCACGCCGACCGCAAAACGTCCGATATTTCGAACAAACTGTACCGCGTATCGGGCATCCCGACGCAGTACATCGTGGACGCGAGCGGCATCATTCGCTCCTCCGCCGTCGGCTTCGGCGGCGAGAACGACAAAATGGAGAAAGCCATCCGCGCCGCACTCGCGCAGAAGACCGATTAGTTCTGTTTTGAACCGCCAAGACGTTAAGGTAAGAGAAAGGGGGAGGGTTTAAGATTTTTCGCTTGGCACATTGTCGAGACGGTTCGGCGAAACCGGCAAACCCGAACTTAAGACTCTCCCTCTTTCTCTTAGCTTGACGTCTTGGCGGTTCAAAACAGAACTAATCGGCGACTGGGAGACTGGTTTCGTCTTCGCGGCTGATTTCGGCGCCGATGCCGCGCAGTTTTCCGACGATGTTTTCGTAGCCGCGCTCGACGTGGAACGTGTCGTAGACGCGGGTCTCACCGTCCGCCGCGAGGGCCGCGACGATCAGTGCGGCGCCGGCGCGCAGATCGGTCGCCCGGACCATCGCGCCGGAGAAGCGCGGGACGCCGGTGATGATCGCCTGTCGTCCGCCGTCCGCCGAGATCTTCGCGCCGAGTTTGGCGAGTTCAGTCAGGTAATGGAAGCGCGATTCGTACACCGTGTCCGTCACCACTGACGTGCCATCGGCGAGTGCGAGTAGCGACGTGAACGGTTGCTGAAGGTCGGTCGGAAAGCCGGGATGCGGCATCGCGGTCAGGCGTGTGAACTTGAGTCGCCCGGCTTCCTTGCCGCGGATACGGACCCCGCCGGGAACATCCTCTACCCCGACGCCCATTTCGGCGAGTTTGAACAGCACGGCACGCAAATGCGCCGGGTTCGCGTTCTGGAGAATTACATCGCCGCCGGTGATCGCCGCCGCCGCCGCGAATGTCCCGGCCTCGATCCGGTCCGGCATCACCGCGAACGTCGCGCCGTGCAGTGCCTTGACACCCCGAATGAAAATCGTGCCAGTGCCCTGCCCGGAAATGTCCGCGCCCATCGCGGCGAGCAGATCGCCGAGGTTTTCGACGTCGGGTTCCTGCGCCGCGTTCTGGATCACGGTGACGCCGTCGGCGAGCGTCGCCGCCATCATCACATTCATCGTCGCGCCGACGGACGGCAGGTCGAGGTAGATGTTCG
>JACMMA010000024.1 GCA_014379275.1 Armatimonadota bacterium
AACTTCGCGAACCGCCGACAAACATCTTAGATCTGCTCGTGCACCCCGAAGATTACCTGTACCACAAACACCACAGGCAGGTTGGTCCCACGCGCCGGGTAGGCGTGATACGCCGGGACCATAACACCGTCGGGCGCTTTGATCGCGGTTTCGTCTGCGATCAAGCCGGTGGAATCGGTGGTTATCGCGGCCTCCGCGATCGGCTGCACGGCGAGTGCAAAGCCGGTGGAAAGCCCGGTCATTAGCAAGGCGCGGCGGGTCATTGAGTCGTTTGTTTCGTTCATCGGTAAACTTTCTAGGAAATTTCGTCCAGAGTGTACCTGTTTTCTCGCAGAAACTCTGCCTGCCGCTCGATTCCCCCCCATGTGTCGTTCGGGTCGGAAGCGACGAGCGTATACGGCCCCGAGTAGCCCGCGCGGGCGAGGATATCGAGACAATGCCGCCAGTCCGTTTCGTCCATCAGGCCGTCGGCGTCAAAGCGGCACTTCGCATGGCTGGACTCGGCGTATCGGGCGATCTGCCGCAGGGCGTCGTACTTGTCCTCACGGCTATCCCAGTTCCCGAAGTCGAAGCACAAACCGATCACATCGCCGAGTTCCGCGAAAAGAATGTTTATCGAATCCGGCGCGTGCAGGGTCGGGAACCAGTTTTCGGTCATCACCCGCACCCCGCGCAGATAACCCTCCAGGGCGAGGGCGCGAAACCGGTCCCGCGCCAGCGAGAGGGTTTCGACAGTCGGGGCTTGTTTGCCGCCAATCACCCGGACGCACCGCGAGCCGAGCATTCCCGCGACATCCAGCCACGAGCGAACGAAATCGGAGTCACGTTCACCGTGTTCGGGATGAACAATGTCGCCGTCGTCGATCAAAACGCTCCACAGTTCGACGCCCGACTCACGTACCGCGGCACGGAACTCCTCGCGGTATGTGCTATCAAGCGGCAAGTGGAAGTGGCATAGCTCCATCGTCTTGATACCGCGTTTGGCGAGATTTCCGGGAACATCCAGCAGGTCCAGTGTTCCCGGCGCGGAGCCGATCATATGAGTGGACGGGTCGCCCGGTCGCCCGGGGTAAGTCGTGCCAAGAAGGGGGTGAAGTGCCCACGTAGAAACAGAGACGCGGGGCGTGGTTGCAATCGGTGTCATATACACTCAGGATACCGCACCACCATCGTCTGTCGCACCCGTCGGCACTTTTGGCTTGCGAAACATCTCCCGGATGGTCCAGAGTTCCGGCACCCGTAGCAGGTAGCAGAGCACGGCATAAACCAGACAGGCACCACCGCCGACGACGAGAAGCGCGATGAGCGCCCCCCCTTTGCCGCCCGGCAGGAACGGTTCCAACGCCTGGTCCGCGAACCACGCCCCCGCACCTACAGCCAACGACGCCACGGTGATCTTAGCTGTGCTGACAGCGATTCCGTAAAGATCTAGACCGCCTTTCGTTTTCCGGTGTAGAAATGTCAGCAGAAGTCCCATTGCGATAATGCCACAGAGCGAGGTGATGAGTGCGAGTCCGATGTATCCATCCGGGTCCCAGTTTGTGTACACTTGGGCCGACACGAAAAACAGTACCACCATCGGGGTAGTCACCATGACTGCGGTCCGCGTATCCTGCACCGCGTGGAAACCGCGCGCCAAAATAGCGGACCCAGACCACGCAAAAGTGGCAACCGAGTAGCCGACCAAAGCGTTCGCCGCCATCGGTACATCGGCCTCCGTGAACTTCCCGCCGACAAAAAGTAGCCGGATAACCGGGTATGCCAGAGCGCAAAGAATGGTCGATGCGGGAATGGTGAGAAAGAAAACACGCCGCAGTCCGTCACTGACTGCGACGCGGTATCCGTCCCAATCTTTCTTGCCCGCCATCACGGAGATAGTCGGC
>JACMMA010000025.1 GCA_014379275.1 Armatimonadota bacterium
ATCGTCGATGCGGACGAAGCGCTGTTGAAACAGGTCGAGGCCGATCTGCGGAAGCACGGTGCGACGGTCTGCTGTGTGGACACACCGCTCTTTAAATGCAATCTCGAGTCGGCGTACACGGCGTCCGGCCCCACCCACGGCGCGACCGAGCGCACGCTCGCAGACCAACAAACGTTGCTCCTGCATTCCATCGATGTCGCCAAACGTTTCGGGACCGAGTACCTGCGTATTTTTTCGTTCTGGAAGCACAGCGCACTCACCCCCGAGATCGAGGATCGTATCGCGGATGAGCTGGTGCGACCCTGCGAACTGGCCGCGCGTGCTGGCATCACCTTGTTGCTCGAAAACGAACACGCCTGTTATCTGGGCACCGCCGCCGAGGCGGCACGGGTGATCGAGCGGATCGGATCGCCCGCGATAAAGATGATATACGATCCGGGCAACTCTTTCTTCGCAGGCGAGCAACCCTTCCCGGCAGGTTTCGAATCGGCTCGAAATCATTACGCGCATATCCACGTAAAAGATGCGGGCGTCAACGCAGACGGAATGCCCGCATGGTGCCCGGTGGGGGAGGGGGAGATAAATTACCCGTTGCTCTTCGCCGCGCTAAAATCCGACGGGTACGGCGGCATTGTCGCGCTGGAAACACACTATAAGGGCGCCGACAGCGACCCCGAGAAGGCGTCGCGTCAGTCGCTGGCAAATATGATTCGATTGATGGAGCAAGCATAACACTCATGTCTTTAATGGCAATAAACCGTACCGCAAAAAAGTACGGATGGATAGTCGGTTCGGTGATGGCAGCCCTGATGATCGGTGGCGTGGTTTTGTCCGGTCTCGGGAGCAACATCGGGTCGTCTGGAGCGGGATCCGCGAGACCCGGCGCGGGCAATGAACCGGTTGTCGTCACCGTCGGCGATCGGAAGATCACGAAGCCGGAACTGGATCAGTTCGCGGACAGATTGGCACAGCAGCAGTCCTCGCAGAATCCGATGATGCCCGGAAAACGTCCCGGCCCCGAGGAGATGGACCGATACCGTCTCGGGGCGGTCGAGATTTTCAAGCGACAGCAGGCGCTGGAAGCGGTAGCGAAGGCACAGGGGATTGCCGCGAGCGATGCCGACCTGCGTGCGGAGCGCGAGAAACAGTGGACGAGCAGTCGCCGGGCGGGCGTCGCTCAGCAGTTGGAACTTCCCGCAGACGCGACCGACGCCCAGATCCGGTCCGCGATCATCAAGATCAATCCGCAATTGAACCTCGATCGAGTTAAGGAGATGGATCTGCCGGACGAAAACCTGCGGCTGGCATTCCTTGCCAACAAGCTTACAGAAAAGTACAAGTCGCAGATCGCCGTTGATGAAGCCGCGGTACGCCGGTCCCTCTCCGATATGACCGTGCGCCGTATCCTCATCAAGTTTGGGACCGGTGCCCTCCCCGAAGCTCAGGCAAAAACGAAGGCCGAAAAGCTGCTCACGGAGGTCAAGGCGAATCCGCAAAAGATGGGCGATCTCGCCAAAGCAAATAGCAATGACGACGGGTCGAAAGCGAAAGGCGGTGTCTACGAATGGACGCCGACCGACCGAGCAAACATCGGCACTGAACTCAAAGCTGCCTTAGACACGCTTAAGCCGGGGGAAACGTACGGCGAACTCGTCCGCGTCTCTAACTCTAGCGACAGTGGGTTCCATATTATCCGGTTGGAGGCGGTCAAGGCGGGCAAGGAATTCCCGAAAGATTTCGACAAAAACAAAGAGCAGTTGCAAAAGCTTTACGTCGACGAGCGCACTAGCAAACGGGTTCAAGAGGCGGTCGATGCGCAAACACCGTCGATCAAAGTCGCCATCGAGGACCCCGCTCTGCAGGCAGAACAGTATCTGTCCGAGGGAGCGAAACTGGGCCAATCCAACAAGGCGGAAGGCGACGCCAAACTCAACCTTGCGCTTGCGGAGTTGGCGAAGATTCAGAAACAGGATGACCCGCTAGGTATCGCGCCGTTAAAGCGGGCGCAAGTCTACTCGGTACTGAACAAGCCGAAGGATGCGATTGCCGCTTACGAGGACGCCTTGACGTACCGTTCGACGCCGGAAGCCCGGTTCGCGTTAGCACAAGCCTATCTCGCCGACAAGCAGAACGAGAAAGCAAAAGAGCAGCTCGATAAGATGGAAGAGGGGGTTATCCCGGATCCGATGATGCAGATTCAGGTCGGCTCGATGTACGGTCAATTGGGAGACAAGGCAAAAAGTGATGCCGCGCAAAAGAAAGCGATGGAGATGATAAAGCAGATGCAGGCGACTGCCGCGGCTCCGACCGTACCTCTAGCACCGACACCGGCAAAGAAGTAATGTCGGATACCACGCCCACGCCGTCTGTCGGAACCCTGTTTTTGGTCGCGACCCCGATCGGGAATCTGGAAGACATCACGGCGCGGGCGTTACGTGTTCTGCGGGAAGTGTCGCTGGTCGCTGCCGAGGACACCCGCGTGACCCGCAAGCTTCTGGCGCATTTCGATATTCATACCCCCCTCACCGCGTATCACGAATACAGCACCGACGCGAAGGAGAACGCCTTGCTGGCGCGGCTCCTTCATGGCGATTCTGTCGCATTGGTGTCCGACGCAGGGACCCCGGCCATTAGCGATCCGGGTGCGGAACTGGTCGCCGTCGCGATCCGGAATGGCGTGCGCGTCGAGCCGATTCCCGGTGCGTGCGCCGTAATTGCCGCCGTGATCGGCTCCGGACTGCCAACCGGACGCTGGACGTTTGAAGGGTTTCTTCCCCGCCCCAAGTCGGACCGCCGTGAGCGGCTGGGTGAGATCGCCCGCGAATCCCGAACGATGATATTTTACGAGGGGCCGCACCGCCTGAAAGAAACCCTCACCGATCTGCAAAAAACATTCGGACCGGACCGTCCCGCCTGCGTTGCCCGCGAAGTGACGAAGAAGTTTGAGGAGTGGGTTCGAGGGAGCCTCACAGAGATTTCCGCGCACTTTGATGCCAACGAACCACGCGGCGAATGCGTCATCGTCGTCTCGGGACGGACCGAGGGGGAAGTCGTCCCGGACGCTCCCGATGCCGTTTCTCCCGAATCCCTCATCTGTGCCGCGCTGGAGCGCGGACTGACTCCGAAAGACGCCGCCCGCGAAGTCGCTGCCGCTACCGGCATGTCACGCAACGACGCCTACACGCTGGTTCAATCTTTGCGCGGCGCGTGACGCTGTTTCGCCGGGAACCACTGAATTTCTCGATGTGCACTTCTGATTGTTTGTGTCCGACACTTGCAGGGGAAAATTCTCAGGAGCTGTTGAAACTTCGCACACATAATAGTTGTACACACAACGAGTTTCAGCACAAGGAGAACCCGATTGATCAGACGATTTTTTTACGGACCATTTCTAGGCGGGCGTGCCGCGAGCGGACTGCTTGCCCTACGCGTCATCGCCGGACTCGGACTTATCGCGCACGGTTATCCTAAGATCCAGAAACCGTTCTCCTGGATGGGACCGGACGCTCCGGTTCCCGGGTTCCTGCAGTTCCTGGGCGCGTTCAGCGAGTTCTTCGGCGGCCTTGCCTTGATCGGCGGTCTATTGACGCCACTTGCCGCTCTCGGAATCATAGCGACGATGCTATTCGCCGCTTTTCTGGCACACGGTAATGATCCGTTCGTTGCGAGCGGGCCGGGACCGAGTAAGGAGCCGGCACTTTCTTATTTCCTTGTCGCGCTCACGCTGTTCCTCACGGGACCGGGTACATTTTCACTGGATAACATTTTGTTTGGCAAAAAGCGGACAGCCGTTTCACCGAACGATCAAGCCGCCGTGGTGAGATAGCCAGGGCGAGAAACATAACAAGAAAGAATAGATTTACTATGAGCGATAGCCAATCACCCGTCAACATTCTGATTCCTTTTTACTCCCGCGACGGTCACACGGAAGCTCTGGCGAAAGCCATCGCAGAAGGAGCGGAAGCGGAAGGGGCGACAGTGAAACTCCGCCGTGCCCGCGAAATCGTATCTCGCGAGGTTATGACGAGCGCACCCGGTTGGATCGAGAATGCGGACCGGATGAATGCCCTTTATGAATCACCAACCCCCGCCGATGCGGAATGGGCTGACGGTTTAATATTCGGCACCCCGACCCGATTCGGAAACGTTTCCAGCGAGCTGAAAGCATATGTCGATAGTCTCGGTGGACTCTGGTTTCAAGGAAAACTCAACGGTAAAGCCGGGTCTGCTTTTGCCTCCACGGGATCCTTACACGGTGGGAACGAATCCACACCCATCACCATGTACAACTTCATGGTGCACTTAGGATTGATCCTGGTTCCACTGGGC
>JACMMA010000232.1 GCA_014379275.1 Armatimonadota bacterium
GGCGATCATCAAGCACGCCAACCCGTGCGGTTGTGCGCAAGGCGCAACCATCGCCGAGGCGTTTGTCCGCGCCCGTGAGGCCGACACGATCAGCGCCTTTGGCGGGATTCTTGCCATCAACCGGACATTTGATCTAGCGCTCGCCGAGCAGATCATCGGGCTCAATAACTTTTTAGAGTGCGTCGTCGCGCCCGGCTACGACGAGGCGGCGATTGCGAAAGTGGTCGGCGGCAAAAAATGGGGCGCAAACCTGCGCCTCCTGCAGGTGGCCGGGATCGCCGGGACGGGCAAAGACGGCTTCACCGTGAAGCAGATCGTCGGCGGACTCCTCGTTTCCACCCGCGACTACCGCCCTTTGACCGACGCCGACTTATCGTTCCCGACCGACCGCAAGCCGACCGAGGCGGAACTCGCGGAACTCCTGTTCGCGTGGCGCGTGGTCAAGCACGTCAAGTCGAACGCGATCGTGATCAGCAAAGGCGGCGCCCTGCGCGGCGTCGGAGCCGGGCAAATGAACCGCGTCCGCTCGGTGCGTCTCGCGGTCGAGCAGGCGGGCGATCACGCCAGGGGTGCCGCACTCGCCTCGGACGCGTTCTTCCCGTTCTCCGACGGACCGGAAACGGCGGCGAACGCGGGCGTGACCTCCATCATCCAACCGGGCGGGTCGGTGCGTGACGCCGAAACCATCGCGCTGTGCAACGAACGCGGTATCGCCATGGTGTTCACGGGAGTACGGCACTTCCGACATTAGCCGACATTTCCGAAGTGTCAGGCACCGGTAAACTTCACGGTAAACCCTGATTCTCAGCGTGAGCGTCAGGGGCGCCGATTGACCTGGACGGAATAAGTTTTCGCCAAGTCCGGCGGTTGGGATCATAGACAAAGACAGAAACGGGAAGGCAGGCCCCGGAATGATTGCGAAACTCAACATCCATTCTTATTTCCGCCCCCTACAACCTACCGTCGCCGGGGACGATAAAACGGTACGTTACCGCGAACTCTCGCCCGATCCCCGCCTGCAGCCTTTCGTCTACTGTTACTGGCAACTTTCGACCAATCAGCCTTTGGCAGAGACGTTCCTGTACCGGGTCGTGGCTGATGGGTGTATGGATGTCTTCATAGACTGGAACGATCCGTCAAAAAATTACGTGATGGGCTTTTCGACGAAGCACACGGAGTTCGCGCTCACCGGGACTTTTAATTACGTCGGGATTCGGTTCCTGCCGACTGCGCTGCCGCTCATTTACCGGATAGATGCCTCTCAACTGACGGACCGGGTCGAACCGCTAGGGCAGGTGTTACCCCGTGTCGCCGACGACTTGGCAAATCTGATGCCCGAACAACGGTCGACAGATTCGATGAGAACCGCATTCGATGCGTATCTTCTGCAAGCTCTCGCGCATTCTAACCTGAAAATCGAAACGTCACTTCTTAGTGCGATTGACACTATCCTTACATCGCAGGCGACTCTGGCTCATGGGCGCGATCTAGATAGTGGCATCAGCGCACGTCAACTTCGACGGTTGTTTGCACTCTTCGTCGGCGACAGTCCCAAGGTTTTTAGTCGGGTCATCCGTTTTCAGCGTCTGTTGTACCTGCAATCGCTAACACAAACCCGTGCCGATGAGAAGTTATACTACTCGCTCGGCTATTACGACCAGGCACACTTCATCAAGGAGTTTAAGACGTTCTACGGTCAGACTCCGTGCCAGGCAACACGGTCCTGAAATCGCCTGTCCCGTAGGGTTTCTGTCCGTTTTTTACAATACGACACAGATCATGCGTTGTAGAATCGGTCGACATTATAGCTCGGATCAATCTCAACGGATAGGAACAACGGCATGAAAATGAACGCGGGCATCGTGACCCCAAGATTGCTTGAGACGAAAGAGTTTTATCAGAAATTCCTCGGCTTCGGCGTCACGTTTGAGAGCGACTGGTTTCTGCTGATGCATACCCCGAACCGGGAGGCGGAAATCAGCTTTCTATTGCCAGATCATCCCAGCCAGCAGCCCTTGTTCCAGAAGCCGTTCGCAGGCAAGGGAATATATTTGACCATCGAGGTGGAGGATGTCGATCAAATGTATCAGGTATTCAAAAAGCGGGGCGTCGCTATAAAAATCGAACTGCGAGATGAGCCATGGGGGGATCGGCACTTCGCCATCGAGGACCCGAATGGCGTCGGAATCGATTTTGTCGAACACTCTCCCTCGAAAGGATAGAACACCCGCACGGACGATGATGGCCTTACGTGATACCAGAGAATGACTGAAGTGCACAGTGGTAAGTGACAATCTTGCTGCCACGATCACTGCGCACTACCATCGGTCATTTGCTTAAGCGAGTTAATTGTGTGGCTAAAACATACGAGGCGATACGCTTACCGTCCGCGTCGCCAACCATGTCAGCGGTTCGAAAATGCACCCCGGCGAGGACGCGAGCCTCTATATTTTCCTTACACAGGTCATCGAAGGAAGCATACCGCCGCTCGACGCCGCTGAGGGCATCCGACGTGTCCGCAAACCCGACTTTCTTGCCGAAGCAGTGGTTCAGTATGGCTGATGCCGTTCCGGCGACCGCGCAATGCCGGGACGGATATTCCGGGTGCATCGGTGTATTTAACAACGGTTCCCAGGTGGCATCCGGTTCGGTCGCCGGGTTGTCATCGTTGCCAGCCTCCCGGATCGCGGTGATCGGACGCCAATAATTGTAAGCATATTTCGCGTTCATGCTGTAAATCCCGGCGTCGGCGAGTGCGATGTTAAGTAGCGCAAACGCCCGCGCCGTTTCCAAAAGATCGGATTTCGGTTTGACCACGGCGCGGGCGACCCGATTCCAATGAATCTCACCGCTGTCACTGTTGAAGCGGGCGATCTCGGTCTGTTCTGCGGTGCGCTCCGTGCTGTTTTTTGCGCCCAATCGCCTCACTTCTTCCCAATCCGCGACATACTGTGGACTTCCGAGCGACGGGGGCGGAGCAGGACGGAACTGCCGGGGGCTGCGGAGCGCGAACGGTCGCACTGCTCCGTATTGCGGAAGAATCCCCGGCTTGCCTTCGTTCGGCACAACCGGGCGCCATCCACCTATCTTATTTTCACCGATTTGCGGCGTGACGGATGCCGCGAAACCGTCCCCCTCACGCCCGTCGAGAATCGCACGTGCTACCGTCGCCCCCCACTTCTTGCCGTCTTCGGTTGCCCGGTTTTGTGGCAGTTGCGCCACTCCCTTCGTGTAGAAGGTTTTAAACGTTTCTGTTTGCGCAGGGTAGAGTGCGGACAACACGACGAACGCGGCTTCATGTACCGCCGCCTCTCGGGAGGCGTCCGTGGGCGCGGCGGGCGCGACGTAATAGAATTGATAACGCGGCGAAACTCCATTTACGACATCGAAGATTGCCGCGTGCAGTATAGCACCTGACCGCCCCGTGACAACTTCCCGACTGTGCTTTTCGGCGGATTCAAGCGCGACGTTCCAATCCGTCACGGCATTTTGTGCACAAGAGACGGCGGGGGCAAAAAGAGTCAGTGCAATAGCGAGTGTAGGCGAACGCCACAAAGAAGTGCCCTCCGGTAATGGTTACAACATAACCGACTAATTTAATCGAATTAGTATGTTGATAACACATTTGTTCCGGCCTGTCAAGATGATCACATGCTATGCCCGATAAAATGGTACCGTTTGGTTCCGCTACACCACCCCCGCAAGGCTATGATTCGCTGACAGAAACAACTGCATGCGGCGAAGAGTGTGGCGGCGGAAAAGAAAGCGGCTTACGAACCCGCAGGTTGTTTTCGTCGCGCTGAGGTAACGAATCGGTTAAAAAAGCAACTTGTGTTTGCGCATGCCGATCCCAAAGAGCAAGCCGATCCCGGCGAGATTTGCCCACGCCGCCGATCCGCCGAAGCTCATCAGAGGAAGCGGGACGCCGACGACGGGCATGATTCCCGTGGTCATGCCGATGTTTACGAGCAGGTGGAACGAAAGAAGGGATACCACGCCGGACGCGATGAGCCGCCCGAGCGGGTCGTCGCACTCGGCGGCGATTCCACATCCCCGGTACAGGATCACGCCGTAAATAGACAGCAGGACGCACCCGCCGACGAACCCGGTCTCCTCGCCCACGACCGTGAAGATGAAGTCGGTATGGTTTTCCGGGATGAAGCGGTTGTTGGTCTGCAAGCCGTGCAGATAGCCCTGCCCGCGCACCGAGCCGCCGCCGATCGCCACCAGGCTTTGCAGGACGTGGTACCCCTTGCCCTTCGGGTCGGAAAGCGGGTTGATGAAGGTGTGGACCCGCTCCTTTTGATACTCTTTGAGCAGATTGAACTGCCACGCGAAGCCGAACAACAGCACTCCCGCCGCGGCGAGACCGACCAGGTGTTGCCATTTCGCCCCGGCGACGAACACGATCCCCGCCCAGATGACGACGATCACGAGTGCCGTCCCGAGATCCGGCTGTTTCATGATAAGGAGCGTCGGCAGGGCGATGTGCGCGAGCGTCAAGAGCAGGTACGGCAACTGGCGTATCCGGCTTTCCATCTGCGCGACGTGGCACGACAGCGTGATGATGGTCAGGATTTTGGCGAATTCGGACGGTTGTAGCTTGAAGTCCATGCCCGGAATCGGGAGCGGGATCCAGCGCGCCGCGCCCTTGACTTCCGGCGAAAATAGCTCCACGGCGACCAGAAGCGCGACGTTAATACCGTACAGGTACGGGACATAACGGGGCAGATTCGCGTAGTCTCGGCTCGCGACCAGGCCGCAGACCCCGAGGCCGACCGCGAAGTAGATTCCTTGCCGTAATGCCTGCCCGATTCCGCCGCCGCGGGCAAACGTCGCGGCGTAGACAGCGGCGATCGAGAACGCCATCAGTACGAACACGGCGAGGAGGAGGGCTTTGTCAATGTTGCGGTATAAACGCCCTTCGATGAGTGGCATAAACGGGGTCCCGATTCGTTATACGGCGGTTCCGCGCGGTTCGCTCCCGACGACTGCCAGCCAGACGGCACGGGCTTGCGATTCCGTGTCTTCCAATGAGCCGTCGGTGTGAATGACGAAGTTCGCACGGCGTGCCTTCTCCGGGTTGGGCAGTTGGGCGGAAAGCCGCTCGGCGATCTGTTCGGCGGATAGCACAGGGCGACCGGCGGTCCGCTCCCGCTCTTGCAGGCGCGCCGCCTGCGTTTCCGGGGAGCAAACCACGGCCATTGTCGCGTCGAACATCGCGGCGCGGTTTTTCTCGAACAGGAGGGGGACTTCATACGCGAAGAGCGGGGCGTCCGACACGGATCGCGCCCCATTGATCGCCCGCTGCATTTCGGCGAAAATGGCCGGGTGTAGGATGTCTTCGAGTTTCGCGCGCGCGTCCGCGTCCCCGAATATCCGGGCGGCGAGCCGGGCACGGTCCAGTGTTCCGTCCGGGGAACGGGCTTCGGGGAACGCGTCCAGAACCGTTACCAGAGTCGCGGAGCCGGGCAGAACCACAGTCCGAGCGTCGGCATCGGCGGACGCTGTCCGAGCACCCCACCCGGCGAACAGCCGCGTCACGAACGATTTCCCGCAAGCGATCCCGCCGGTGATTCCGAGGATTTTCATATCGCCCCTCCCGAGAACTTGAGTTCTAACTATCGCTTCTGACAGGAGCAGAACACCGGAAATAGAAACGCCGCTGTGAACGGTTCACAGCGGCGTTTCTATCTTGCTCGAAGATTACTTCTCTTCTTCCGTCGTTCCTACGGTCTCGATTTCGGCTCCGGCTTCCGCTTCGACAACTTCCACGTCGGCTTCGGCTTCCGGTTCAGCATCGAAATCGATATTGTCGAGGTCTTCTTCCTCTTCTTCATAGCGACGACCGCGCTTCTTGACCGCGCCGGGCTTTGGAGGTTTGCCCCCGCCGGTGAACATATCCCCGAACATATCTCCCAGCGTCAGACCGCCCCCGCCACTGCTGTAGTTGCTACTCCAGCCACCGGCAGGTGCCACACCGCCGCCTTCTTCCTCGAAGCCGCCGCGGCGCTTCTTATCGCGCTTGCCAGCCCGATTCGGATCGGAGTCCGCCGCGGGTTCGGTACCATCCCCCGCCGGGCGGAGCGGTTCGGTATCGCGCTGTAGCGCACGGAGCGAGAGCGTAATGCGTCGTTCCTCGGCGCGGACGTCGATCACCTTGACCTGCACCATCTGCCCGACTTCGACCACATCGCTCGGTTTCGCGATCCGTCGGTTCGCCAGTTCGCTGTTCGGGATAATGCCCTCGATGCCGCCTTCCAGCGCAATGAACGCGCCGAACTGCACCAGACGAGTCACTTCCCCTTCCACAGTGTCGTTGACGTGGTACTTCTCACCCGCCGCAAGCCACGGGTCGGGAAGCAGATCACGCATACCGAGTGAGACACGTCCTTGGTCCAGGCTAAGCTTGAGAACCTTGACCTCGACTTCCTGTCCGACTTTCACGACATCGGAAGGATGCTTGATGCGGGTCCACGACATTTCGGATACATGAAGCAACCCATCAATGCCCCCGAGGTCAACGAACGCGCCGTAGTCCGTCACACGGCGAATGACGCCGGTACGTACCTGGCCCTCAGTCAGCGCGCTGATCGTGGTCTGCTTCTGTTGCTCGCGCTCTTCCTCGGTGGCGAGGCGGTGCGAAAGGACGACTTTGCGCCCGCCGCGGTCTACTTCGAGGACCTTGAGCGGGATGCTCATCCCGACGAACTTGTCGAGGTTCTTGAGCTTGCCGTTGCCGACGTGCGACGCGGGCACGAAGCCGCGGACGCCGAGATCGACCACGAGACCGCCCTTGACACGCTCCTGAACCATTGCGGTGACTACCTTGCCCTCATTCATCGCAACGATCAGGTTGTCCCATGTCTTCTCGAAGTCGGCACGCTTTTTGGAAAGCAGGATGTTTCCTTCGCGGCCTTCGGGATCAAGGACCAGTACTTCGATCTGCTCGTTGATCTTAACGATTTCGAGAGGGTCGTTGAACGGTTCGCGGGAAAGCTCAGAAAGGCGGATGATTCCTTCCGATTTCGCCCCGATGTCGACGAGAACGCCTTCTTTCGGGTCAATCTTGACCACGGTTCCCGTGACAACCTGTCCGGCGCGGAACTCGGAGCCGCCGCCACCGCCGCCGCCATCTTCATCGCGGCGCCCGCGACCGCCCCGTCCGCCACCGCCACTACGGTTGCCGCGTCGGTCTCGGTCGTTTTCGGTGCCGGGTACCTCGATCTCATCGAGGGGCGGCATCTGGTCCAGGTCGTTCCCTTCCGCTACTGCGGGCGCTGCAGTCGCCGCGTCGCCCGCACCGTTAAGGTACGGGGATGCGGAAACAGGGGAAGGGGTGGTGGACGCCGCGGAAGCGGTCACTTCCGCTTCCATGGTTGTCACACCGGTCGTTTCGTCAGACATCGTGTTAAATCGCTCCTTGTGCGCAAGCAACCTGGAAATATCTGTTCTTGTCAAAGTTAAGAACGAGAAGGGTACCTGCACAACCGCTACAAATTCGGTATTTTCTCTTTTGGTTTAACGTTCTATTATAACGTATCGTTTCGCTGCTTGGGTTCTCCCAAACGAAATTTTTTATCGCGTCAGCGGTTGGCAGGATTCGCAGAAAACTGCCGATCTCCCTGCGAGTCGTATCCGCGTCAGCACCGCCGCACAGTGACGGCAGGGCAAACCGCCGCGCTCGTACACCTGCGGCTCATACCGGCCCGCGTCCCCCGCGACATCGAAAAAATTCTCGGATGTGGTGCCGCCGCCCTCCACCGCCTCCGTTAATATCGTCTTTACCGCGTCCGCTAGTCGGTTGACTTCGTCCGGGGTCAGCGACCCGGCGACCCGTTGCGGATGGATACGCGAACGGTACAACGCTTCATCGGCGTAAATGTTCCCTACTCCGGCGACGACCTTCTGGTCAAGGAGCGTCGGCTTGATCGCCGTCCGACGTTTCGCCAGCGTTTGCCCCAGGACCGCTCCCGTCCAATCGTCCGTGAGAGGCTCCGGCCCCATCTGCGCCAACGCAGGAACCGAGCTCGCCAGTTCGCTTTCGTACAATGCCCGCAGTTCGCCCCATGTCCACGCGTCGTAGAACCGCAGGCAGGCCGCCTTTGCCGGATCTTCGCCCCGTACTACGATCGTCACGCAGTGATACTTACCCGGCTCGCTGTCCTCGGGTTCCACCATCATCTGCCCCCGCATCTTCAAGTGGATACAAAGGGAAAGAGGCTCGAAGGAACAAAGTGCCGGGGAAAGCCGTACAAGCAAGTACTTGCCGCGTCGGTCTATCTGCTGGATACGGCGCCCGAGAAGCCGTTCGCGGAGCGTTTCGGGCAACTGACCGCGTAGCACTTTGGGGTTGGCGACGACCACACCGGTGATGCTCCAGCCCGTCACTACCCGCGCGAGTCCGCGCCGCACGGTTTCTACTTCCGGTAGTTCCGGCACGTTTCTATCGGGAATCCTTTTCTATTCGACCTTAAATTAAAGCGGTGGGTAACGAGAAAGGTGAGAGCATCGCGGTCCGCATTCGATAACAGCGGTACGGTCAGGCGCAACAGACACACGTATCCCAACCAAAACGGAAGTAGCATATCATACCACAGTTCCAGCGTCAAGCAATAGCGACTGTAAAAATTGGTTGCTTCCGCCGCTAAAATTAAACCCGATCCCGGTTTGCCTGTTTTATGACGCCAAAGCAGGAACTCTGTATTTTATTTCACAATCATAACCTTATGCCGAACGCCCCTTCTGACCGCACCGAAATTTGGAACTCCCTCACCACCTATGTGATCGGACACCAACGCCCGGACACCGACGCCATCGCTTCCGCCCTCGGCTACGCCTGGTTTCTCACCCAGAGCGGCTATGACGGCATCCGCGCGGTGCGATGTGGTCAACCCGGCGAGCAGACCCAGTTCGCCTTGAAGCGGTTCGGGCAGACCGCGCCACCGTTCCTGCCCAGCGTCGCCGTGACGTTCGGGCATATCGCCGAAGCGCAGGTGGTGGTTGACCCCAACGCCCCCCTTTCGGATGCGATGGATCGGTTCTCGACCGGCGAACAAGTCATTCCTGTAGTCGGTGAAGACCGCATTCCGGTTGGGGTAGTGACGCCGCTCGCCCTCGCCCGCGCCTTCGCGCGGCGACTCCGGGGCGACGACGGCGGGCGCGAACCCACCTGCCGCGAGATCGCCGAGAAGGTGACCATGTACAAGGAACGGGAGCGGGTCTCCGATCACCGCAACGCCGTTTTACGCTCGGAAGAAAACAGCGTCCTGATCACGGACGAATCGGGGTGCTACGTCGGCATGGCGGAACAGAAGGAGTTGCTTTCGCCGCCCCGTGCCAAGCTGATTCTGGTAGATCACAACGAACTGTCGCAAGCCGTGACCGGCGCCGAAGAAGCCGAAATCGTCGCCGTTCTGGATCACCACCGTCTGGGGAACCCGCCGACGGCGGCACCGATCCCGTTCACAGTGGACCCGGTCGGTAGCACCTCCACGCTGGTCGCGGAGAAATGCCGTGACCGCGCACTGGAGCCGCCGCGCTCGATTGCCGGGATGTTGCTGTCCGGGATCTTGTCGGACACGCTGGTGTTCCGGTCCCCGACCACGTCCGCCCGTGATCGCGCCGCCGCCGCGTGGCTTTCGAACGTTTGCCGCCTCGAAATGCACCAGTACGGGGCGGAATTGCTCCATGCCGCGTCCGGTCTTGCGGCGAAATCACTGGACGATATTCTGGACGGCGACCGGAAAGCGTACGAGATGGCTGGCTTGAACATATCCATCGCGCAGGTCGAAGTCACCGGCATGCAGGAGCTCCCGGCACGGATCGCCGAACTGGTAGCGGCGATGGACGACCGGGCGTTCCGGGAAAACCTCGCGCTTCTGTGTCTAATGGTGACCGATGTCGTCACCGGGGAAAGTCATATGCTCGTCCGCGGCTCGTCCCGTCTGATCGCCGGGCTACCCTTCGCTCACCTAGGAGAAAATCTCTACGACCTCGGCGACATCGTCTCACGCAAGAAACAACTCGTTCCCGCACTCGTAGGTGTTTTGGAAATGTCCGGATAAGGAGACAATCCAGTATCGCTATCCGCCGACGCTTTTGGGGTACACTTTTCGCTACCATGGAAAATTCCGCCGAAACCAACGTTCCCGCTGACACCATTTTAAACGAGGATGAAACCCGGTTACTGGCTACTGCGAAGCAGGTTTGTGACACACTGATCGAGCCGCGCGCGGAGGCGGTAGACAACGGCGACACAGACGCCCGGGATAACCTGATAGCCCTGGCGGACGCAGGGCTGGTCGGTGTTACCACGTCCCGCGAGTGGGGCGGCAAAGGCTGCTCGGGGGCTTTCCAGCGTGAGTTTACGGAAGCACTCACGGCGGCATGCGGCACGACCTGGTTTATCGTGACACAGCATCTGGGTTCCTGTGGGACGATCGCCGGGAGCAAGAACCAGACTCTGCGCGAACGGTATCTACGCGACATGGCAGCCGGGCGACACTATGTCGGCGTCGGGTTCGGGCACCTGCGCCGCAAGGAGCCGATGATCCTTGCCACGCAGGTTCTGGGCGGCTACCGACTTACCGGCACCGCCCCCTGGGTGACGGGTTACCCGTATCTTTCCGGCATCATCTTCGGGGCAAGCCTCGACACCGACACGGACCGGCATGTTTATCTATATGCGCCCGCCGGAGAAAGCGACGCTCTCCGATCCACACCACCCCTACCGCTCTGCGCGATGAATGCCACCGCGACGACCGAGGTTACGTTACACGACCTGTTCGTCCCGGAGGAAGATTTCGTCAAATGGAGTTCGCGCGAGGAGATGGCGAGAGGAGATTTCTACGGGATCGCGGGCGCGACCGCGCCGCCGCTCGGTTGCGCGACCGGTGCGCTACGAACCCTGCGTGGCGTCGCACAGAAGCGCGGCGACGGGTTGCCCATGTTGCCGGAGGCCGTGACCGCGTTCGAGACGGAGATCGCGAATTGCCGAAATAACGCCCGACGCATCGCGGACGGTCCCAAAGACACGCCCGTTTACCAGAAGGATGCGCTCGACGCCCGCGCCTGGGCGATAGAACTCGCGGTTCGCGTGTCACACGCCGCCATCGCGGCGGCGGGCGGCGCGGGCAACAGCCGGCTTCACCCGGCACAACGTCGGTTCCGAGAGGCGATGTTCTATACCCTGACCGCACAAACCGGCGACATTCTGTCGGCAACTGTCCGCAGACTGACGCGTTGATTTTTTCTTACGACCTCATCGTAAGGCTATTTTTTCTGTCCTCCCGGACGGGGCCAACCTGACGTTGGATCGTTGGACCTGCGGTACGGAGTTACTGCTTGGCTTACCTGGGGACTTTCCCGCGATTCGGCGTTCCCTCTCTTCACACAGAGTGTGAAAACACTGAACGCCGAATCGCGGGGAAACAGCACGGGGTCAAGCATAGAAAGACTCCCAAGCACCGCAGGTCCAACGATCCAACGTCAGGTTGGCCCCGTCCGGGAGGACAGAAAAGAAAAACCCTACTCCCTGCTGTCGCCGACCCGCCCGCCCGGCTCGTTTCCGTTCGGAGCGACCTCGCCCATGATCAGCGGTCCGGTCGGGCGGGGAGCACGTGACAAAGCGGTAGACAATCTCGGTGTAACGTTCGGAATCGGAATCAACCCGAGCAACCGAGTAGCGACCGCCGCGATCGCGGCTGCCCACCAGGCCCCCCCGCCCCCCTTCGTCGATGCGAAACTGTTGTCTCCCTCACGGAAGAACATCGAAACAATCACATTCAGGTAGTAGATCGCCCCGATCACCGACACAACCAGACCGAACGCCGCAAGCCCCGTGTAGCCCGCGTTCAAGGCGGCGAGGAACAGATACAACTTCCCGAAAAAGCCCGCCGCCGGAGGAATACCCGCCAGAGACAGCAGAAACACCGCCATCATCGCCGCCGCCAGCGGCTGTCGCTTCGCCAACCCCGCGAGGTCGGATACCTGCGTGTACTCGCGTCCGTCCTGACGACCCAGCCACGCCAGAATCGAAAACGCGCCGAGATTCATGAACGTGTAC
>JACMMA010000233.1 GCA_014379275.1 Armatimonadota bacterium
GTGCGCGTGGTTTTTTGGTTTGCCTTCGTACTTTCCCGCCAACCCCCGGACTCCCGTATCCAACCTCCGTTTCAAACCGGGAGACCGGGGATTCGCGGGAGAACAACACGGGGATAGCGAGGGGTGGCTGGGGTAGCACCGCAGGTCCAACGATCCAACGTAAGGTTGGCCCCGTCCGGGAGGACAAACAAAGAAAAGCCATTCGCAATCCGCGATACAATGCAAGCGTTATGGCGACACCAACCGCAACACCATCTAAAAACGCATCCGCGACCGACCGCGTAGGCGATTCTTGCCTTACCTATGATTATCTTGTTCTCGGTTCCGGCATCGCCGGGCTGACATTCGCCTTGAAAGCCGCCTCGCTCGGAACCGTCGCCGTCATCACTAAAAAAGACCGCGCCGACTCCAACACCAACTGGGCACAGGGCGGCATTGCCGGAGTCATGGCACCCGATGACTCGTTCGACCTGCACATCGAGGATACGCTTATCGCCGGAGCCGGACTGTGCCGCGAGGACGCCGTTTCTCTACTGGTTCATGAGGGACCGGAACGCATCCGGGAACTCATCGAGTATGGCACCAAATTTAACACCGAAAAAGGTCCGGATGGTAAAGAGGTCATCGCGCTCACCCGCGAGGGCGGACACTCCCGCCGCCGCATCGCGTTCAACGCCGACCTCACCGGTCGTGAGATCGAACGGGCGCTGGTAGATCAACTGAATGCGCACCCGAATATCGCCGTCTACGAACACCATGCGGGTATTGATTTCGCCAAAACAACGAACGACGAAAACGCGGTCGCCGGGGTGTACGTTCTGGACACGGCGGACGGCGAGATCATCACCTTCCTCGCCAACCGCGCCGTATTGCTCGCCACCGGCGGGTGCGGGAACGTCTACACGCACACCACGAACCCGTCTATCGCGACCGGGGACGGCATGGCGATGGCGTTCCGCGCTGGTGCCACGGTCGGCAACATGGAGTTCATTCAGTTTCACCCGACCACGCTCTTCCATCCCGGCGCACGCTCGTTCCTGATTTCGGAAGCGGTGCGCGGCGAAGGCGGGATTCTGCGTGATAAGGATGGGCGATCCTTTATGGAGGATTACGACGCGCGCGGCAACTTGGCCCCGCGCGACATCGTCGCGCGCGCGATCGACGCCGAGATCAAAAAGCAGAACGTGCAATGCATGTTCCTCGATTGCACGCATTTGGAAGCGGAAGAGATCCGCCATCGATTCCCAAACATATATGCCCGTTGCCTCTCGTACGGGATCGACATGACCGTGGAGCCGATCCCGGTGGTACCCGCCGCGCATTATGCCTGCGGCGGTGTCATCACGGACTTAGACGGGCAGACCAGCCTTCCGCGGTTATTCGCGTCGGGGGAAGTCACCTGTACCGGCGTTCACGGCGCGAACCGGCTCGCGTCCAACTCACTGGTCGAGGGTCTGGTCTTCTCGCACCGCGCCTTCGAGTTTTTACAGGAGTTCGGCGACACCCTGCCCACCGTCGACTGCGAGAAGGTCGTGCCGTTTCGCCCGTACCGGGGGCGCGTCCAGATCGCCGATACGCAGGCGTTGAAACAGCGCATCCAAACCGCGATGACACGCTTTGTCGGCATCGTCCGCTCGGACAAACGGCTCGCCCAGGCGTCCGCCGCGCTTTCCGTGATTGCCGAGGAGGTAGATATGCTCTATGCGACCTGCCGCCCGACGGAAGATCTGCTCGAACTGCGGAATATATGCCTCGTCTCCCAACTGATCATCCGCTCCGCTCAGGAGCGCAAGGAAAGCCGGGGGCTACATTACACGAAGGATTATCCGGATACGAAAGAGTCCGAGCGGCACGACACGGTTCTGGCGAAGCAGAAAAAACCCGGACAGAAACCGGGCATGGCGATTCTGAAGTAAAGCCGGTTCGGACGCTGAAGCGTTCCGCTGGGAGCACTCCGTGCTCCCAGCGGAACGCATCAGCGTCCGAACCAAGCCCCCGTACAAAA
>JACMMA010000026.1 GCA_014379275.1 Armatimonadota bacterium
CGGTACCATGATCGAAGTCCCACGCGGTGCCTTGACCGCAGATGAGATCGCTGTCGAAGCATCGTTCTTCTCGTTCGGGACCAACGACCTGACACAGATGACGTTCGGCTTTTCGCGCGACGACTCGGACAAGTTCCTCAAGCCGTACGTCGAGCAGAAGATCCTGCCGGGCGACCCGTTCGAGAGCATCGACCAGACTGGGGTCGGCGTCCTGATGGAGATCGCGGTTGCGAAGGCGAAGAAGGTGCGCCCCGAGATCAAACTCGGCATCTGCGGCGAGCACGGCGGGGAACCGCGCTCGGTAGCGTTCTGCCACAAGATCGGTCTGAACTACGTCTCCTGTAGCCCGTACCGTGTGCCCATCGCCCGCCTCGCCGCCGCGCAAGCCGCGCTGGACCGGGGCGTCAGCGACAAGTAAATATGGTAAAGTGAACCATGAGGGCGCGGCGAAATCGCCGCGCCCTTCCTACTTGCAATAGCATGAAAATATGAGTAGGAGTAAGCGTAATCCATCGAATCCGGGTATCGGATATGAAGGAATAGGGGCAAACCTACATAGCATGTTTGCTGGCAACGCCGATGTTACCGAAAACGAAACCACCATCGGAAAGTAAGGGTACGAGCGTCATATAGATGTCTCATTGTGGGCGAGCATTATCGGTTACCCTTTGTTGATCATAATTGAGTGCAAGGATTACAAATGCAGGGTCGAGATAGGTAAAGTTGACGAACTGATTGGGAAAATAGATGACGTTGGAGCTGCCAGGGGTATCCTTGTGTCTGATTCTGGCGAAAACCGGGCGAATGACTTGCTCTCCGGGGCTTTTCCTGAAGAGCAAGTCATTCGCGATGGTCTAAATGCCGTCTCCGCAACGGGCCTCTCCACTGCCTTTTAAAGCTTGGGTACTTCGGCTTGTAGCAGCGCGATGAAGCGGCGCAGGGCGGCGGTCAAATATTTGTCACGGCGGTACACCAGTTCTATTCGGCGGCCGGACGTATGAGAGACCCCAGAGAGCTTCAAAGTAGCGAGTGTTCCCGCGATCACTTCCGTACGCACCGCGAGTTCTGGCAACAGCGAAAAACCCAAACCCGCGGCGATCATCCGCTTGATGGCTTCCACGTTGTCGAGTTCCATCGCCGGAACAACGGCACTGCCGAAAACCGCTTCCGCATACTCGCGAAGGTTGGTTCCCGTTTCCATCAACAGGAGGGGCAGTCCGCCGGACAAAAGCGTCGCGGCACTGACACAGCCGGAGGCTGCCATGGGGTGAGATGGCGGCATCACGACGCAGGTGTCGAGCCCGGCAAGGGGAACCATCGTCATCGCCCCGTCGCCGACAGTTGCCTCATCATGGGGGCCAGTTGTCACAAGTCCGACATCGGCGGCACCGCTCCGTACTCTAGTTCGTATGTGCGCCGAAATGCCCGTATGTATGCCAATTTCCACCGCAGGATGCGCCTGTCGGAACTGAGCGAGGAGCGGGGGAAGAAGATAGGTCGCAAGCGTGCTACTTGCTCCGACCGCAAGCCTACCCGCCGATCCAGTCTCGATGTCGGTCACCGCCGCCTTCGCCTCGCGCGTGAGTTGTAGCACACGCTCGGCATATCGAAGTAGCGTTTCGCCGGACGGGGTCAGTTGTACGGTACGCCCCAAACGGTCGAACAGCCGGGTTTTGAGTTCGGATTCCAGTGCCGCGACCGCCCGAGTCACCGCGGGTTGTGTCAGGTGCAAAAAATGGGAGGCACGGGTGAAAGACCGTTCACGGGCGACGGCTGCGAACGCCTCTAGTTGATGCATTTCCACGAGCGCAATATATCCCGCCTAAGGACTGACGGCTCCCCAAAGAATGAAACCGAGGATTGCGACGAATAATCCGAGAATTATCCACACGGCGAGCGGGGTAGCACCACCAATTTTGCCCTCGACGATTCGCTCTGACGCGTGTGAGCGCACCGCGCCGAGGAAATCATCCAGACCTCCATCTTTCATTTTTAATCCAAGCGCGTAGCGTGTCTTGGGCTTTTCGGGAAGGTGATAGATAACGCAAACCCGCTTTTTGGGTGTTTGAACCAAGACGCAATCAATCTCGTTCCAAGTCAGCCTGTCCGTTTGGTCCCGACGGATCGCATACTCTAGAATCAAATAGGCGATTAGCCAACCGACGCGAAGAACAAGGCATACCACCAGGATTGGGACACGGATATTCGCGGGGAGGACGGCCTTGCCGGTTATCGTACAACCCGCCGCATCGATTATTATCTGACCTGTCCGATAATCCGATAGCGAGTCCTTCCACGTTTGACGTCCGGGACTCATCACCATCTGAAACGTGTTACTTTCCCCGACCCACGCTTGGCGTTGCAGGGGAATCTGCCCGACTGCCGCCCCTAGAACCGGAAGCGGGGGAGGGGTTGTCGTCAGTATCGAATCGGTGCTTTGTGGCGATGAAGGCGAGAGAGTATCCATGAGAGAAGGGTTCCTACGACCATTGTACGATTTCCCTCAATATTCGTCTACATCGCCTTCTCAAAGACAGCGTAATCGATGGGCTTGAACGAGTAATTGTTGCTCATTTCCGCGGAACAAGCAGTTAAGCCAATCACCAGGTCACGTTCCGCCCGCAGTTCGATGTAATCGCCTGATCGCGATGTCGGTGGAAGGACGGCTAACTTACCCGTCATCCCGTCCACGGTTACGTTCATAAATAGATTGAACGATGTCGGAATTTCGTGCGGCGCTACACCGAATGGGGCGAGGTTGCGCCATAAATTCTCGTAGCAGGAAGGATGATACTCGGTATTCTTGTAGATTATCGCGAACGTTTCCGGGGAGCAGGGGGTCAGCAAAAAATCATGCCGCCCACAGGTGTCCGCGACGATAGTCAACAAGGGCAGGCTGTTTTGTGAGTAAAGGACATGCCCGGTAGATACATAGATCGTCTCCGCGTAATCCAGAGTCCGGCCCGACGAAAGCCACTCCAGTGGTCGCGCCACGCCGCCCGTCTCGTCGGCAACGAACGCCATGAGATCAGACACCTGCTCACCCTGAGGATCAGTGACACGCAGAATTTCCCCCCGCTTCAGAAAAAACGCGGTACCGGTTTGCGGCGCGATACGCCCCCCAACAGTTCGCGTGTTCAAAGAATCTCGCCCCCGGTATCCGTTTCGGGTTCGTCAAGCGCGGAACCAGTTCGCGCATGAAACGGGCAACGCCAGTCGCCTTCCACCTCGCGCCCCGAGTATTGCCGTGCGTCGCTAGCATCGCCGAAGTCGGAAAGATTCGGATTGATCGTTCCCTGCAACGCGGTGTCACGGGAACGCATCACGTCTTGCATTCGCTCGTATTTCCCGGCTTCGCGCAACTGCTCGAACTGGAAATGGGCATTGAAAACAAGAGTCGGGAAAGGGAAGCGGCGCGTGAAACGGCTACTCGCTGGGTGCAACCCGACGACGAAAAACGCCTTCCCACCGAAACTCCACGAAAAATGCGGGCTGTCCGGGTCCTCACTGACAGACGCATCCCATTCGGAAACCGATGCGTCGTTGTCGTGCAACTTCTGCAGTTGTGACCATAGCAGACCTTCAAAAGCCGCCTCATTTAAACCGGACGGTCCCGTGAAGGTGGCGACGAACGTAAAAAAGCCGTTTCCCTGTAATCGC
>JACMMA010000234.1 GCA_014379275.1 Armatimonadota bacterium
ACGGACGCGAAGCCGGTCGGTCTGGTACACATCGGACTCGCCACCCCGGATAAAACAGTCAGCATCGAGTGCCGGTTCAGCGGCAATCGCGCCGATATTCGCTACCGCGCGACGCAAGCCGCGTTGGATCTGTTGCGCCGCGACCTATTAGCAACGCCTCCCGAACCCTAGCGGTACAGCGAGAGACTGCCGGTGAGTTTGTTGATCGCCTTTTTATCGCCGCATAATGCGACAGCGCGATAAACCAGGTACTCCTCCATTGTTTCTGACATCTGTACCGCGTACTCCTCGTAAACACGGGCGGACTGCGCGGTTTCCGTCATACCGACCACGAGCAGGTCTGCTGCCGATAACGCCTGGGCGCGGATGGCCTTCACCTCCGAAGCGGTCGCTTTGAGAATCGGGATCGGGATATTGACGATCCCGACATGGATTTGACCGGACGCATCCCGAACGTCGCCGCCCGTGATGTTTTCCACCCGGTGACCGATGGCGACCGAAAGCACCGCTACCGCATTAAGAATCAGTCCTACCGGCAGGTCGCCCGCGACCGCGATCACACATTTTCTTTCGCTGTTCATGAGTTATACTTCCCCCCGTTCGGTGCCCGTCGTTCCATGCAGAGGTTGACGTGCGGGACACTGTAGCGGTCGTCGCTCTCCCGCCCAACGACCGCGAACCCATTCTGCTCATACAAGCGTAGCGATTGCGGCAAACCTTCCACGGTCCATAGATACGTTCCGGAAAACCGGGGGGCGGCGCAAAAAGCGAGCGCGTCCTGTATCAGCGATTTACCGATGCCCTGCCCTTGGAATCGCGGCTCGAGCAGAAACCAACGAAGCCGTGCCCAGCCGGGACGCTCGCTCTGAGAACCGTCTATCGCGACCGATCCCGCTAAAATGTCGCCAACATGCGCTGTCAGTAAAAGATCGCGATGTTCGTCATAACGCTCCCACCATGCGATGATCTCTTTCGCCATCAACGCCTCGAAAGCCACGTCACTCCCCCAAGCGGTGGCGTAATACTCCCCGTGCATCCGCGCGATGCCGCCGATGTAGCCGGGGCGGACACCCCGAACAAACCGCACATTGTCATCCATCGTAAGGTTCTCCCGTTTGCCACAACTGCTCGAAAGCCATATTTAAAAAAGCCACCGTCCCCTGATGACGGATAGTGATCGCGGTAAAACTTGGTGTTCCCGCTACCGGGTCTTGTAAGGATAGCATCGTCGCCTCGTCGTCAAAAGACTGCATCTTAATTGGCAAATGCTCCACCAGTCGGATTTCCTGACCGTACTCGCGGAAGGCGGTCATCCACTCGCTAAGTTGGGAATTTTGGCGCGCGGACTTCTCATAAATGGCGCGGTAGATGATCCCGCGCTCCAGCGGTTCGCGCAAGAATCGCCAATTTTGCTCCGGTGTCAGTATCAGGGGTAACCGTATACAGGAGTTGACACTCCGGGTCGCGCCGCGGGCGAACGACAACGCCTGTGCTGCGATCCGATTCGGGTCCGTCAGAGTTTCTACGTAACGGAGGGGGTTTTTCTGGCCTCGCCCTGTCTCCCAAATGGGAATCAACTGTGCCAACAGCGAGTCGGACTGGCGGGAAAGCCGCTCGCGCTCGCGTTCCATCGCCTCCGCCCGTTGCTGCCGAAACTTCTCCAGGGCGACATCCGGCGGCACCGCGAAGTACGTCTTGGGGGAGCCATCCCGCACCGTACAAAAACCTTTGGCAGACAAGGAATCCAGAACGTCGTAGACCCGCTGGCGGGGAATCTTCGCCATCGGTGCCAGCTCAGCGGGAGTCAGTCCGTCGCGCGAAATGAGAGCGAGATACGCCGCCGCTTCGTAGCTGTTCATACCCAGTTCGCTGAGGTAATCGGTTAAATCCATAATTGTGATGTCTGTCGTTGCGATTGGAATAATACCACCACTGATTAGTGGTGTCAATTTTATTTTTCATTCCCACCTCTCTTCTGGGAGATTGCCGAATGTGCCCTATATTCCCCCACCCTTTCGGGTACAGTCGTTTCATGAGCAAGCGAAATCGGTATGACTACGACCTGGTAATCCTCGGCGGCGGGAGTGCGGGAATCGTCGCCGGGAATGTCGCGGGCGCGGTCGGGGCGCGGGTCGCACTGGTCGAACGGAACCGGATCGGCGGCGAGTGTTTGTGGACCGGTTGCGTCCCGTCCAAATCGTTACTACACGCCGCCGATGTCGCGCACACGATGAGACATGCTTCCGCGCACGGTTTCGCCGACGTGGAAATGTCGCGCGACGCGTGCGCCGGGGCGTTCGCGTATGCGCGGCGCAAAGTCGAGGAAACGCGCAACAACGACGCCACGGAAAAGATGCTCCGCGATTTCGGCGTCGATATTTTCCACGGCGAGCCGCGCTTCCGCAACGCGCATACGATCGAGACCCCGCAGGGCGACATAAGAGCGGCGAACGTACTGATTGCGACCGGTTCGTCACCCGCCGTACCTGACATTCTCGGACTGGAGGAGTTCGGCTACTTAACGAACACCACGCTCTTCGACCTCGACGCCGTGCCGGAATCGATCGGGATCATCGGCGGCGGGTATATCGCCTGTGAAATGGGGCAGTCACTCGCCCGACTCGGCGCGAAGGTAACGATTTTCGAGCGCGGCGACCGTCTCCTGAAGCGCGACGATCCCGAACTGGCCGCTGTGCTGACGGAAACGTTGAAGCGCGAGGGAATCACGATCCACACCGGCGCGGAAATTGTCGAGATCATCATGCCGTTCGATGCGCCCGGACGCCCCCCGACCCCCAATTCTGGGGGTCGGGGGGCGTCCGGCTCTTCCGTGGCGATAGTCCTCGCCGACGGTTCGCAACATCGCGTCCATGAAATCCTGGTCGCCACCGGGCGCAAGCCGAACACCGATTCACTCCACCTGCATGACATCGGCGTGGATCGGGGCAGGAACGGCGCGGTGCTGACTGACGGTTACGGTCGGACCACAAACGATGCGATCTGGGCATGCGGCGATGTCACCGGGGCGCATCAGTTCTCACACATCGCGGAACAGACCGCGAAAGCCGTGGTGCGCAATATCCTCCTGCCCGGTTCGCAAAAACTGCCGCTCCATCTGGTCCCGTACGCGACGTTTACCTCGCCCGAACTCGCTCACGTCGGACTGACTGAGGAGAAGGCACGGGAGATGCATGGGGACAGTGTTCATGTTCTGCGGCATCGCTTCACGCAGGACGACCGGGCTATCGCGGAAAACAATACGACCGGACTGGTTAAAGTCGTCACTGTCGGAACGCTGGGGAAGATCGTCGGGGCGAGTATTTGCGGTCCCCGCGCGGGGGAACTGATCCACGAGTGGGTGATGGCGATGCACCACAACCTTCCGATCTCCGCCATCGCCGACCTGGTCCACGTCTACCCGACCCTGAACGTCTCGAACCAACGCGCGGCGCAGAAGTGGTATTCCGGCGTCATGGCCGCGCCGCTGGTCCAGGGGGCACTGCGCACACTGGGGTACACGCCGCGCGACGCGAGCGGTTTGTAGAGAGCGATATACCGAACTCGCCATGCCGTACCAATCGTTCACGCTGGACACTGTTCGATCCCGTTTCGGCCTGACCGTGGTGCAAGCCACGGATCATTTCGCGGCGATCAATCCTGTCGCCCCTCGAACTTCCTCAACGAACTCCTCGCCCGGCACCTGCCACTTGTCGTGGGCAGGTCGAACGAGAAACCGCGCTCGGAATTGCTGGTGGCACCTATCCTGGTCGAAGTGCGCGAACAACTGGGTGGACAAATCGCACTTTTCTCCGGCGAACTATTCAACGTGGACCGGAGATCCGACCTGTAAGGCTGTTGCGATTTTTTGCTGAGCCGTGACCCGCTCATCCTTCAGATCGAAGCCCCCGTGGTCGTGGTAGCGGAAGCAAAAAAAGATTATAACACGGCACTCGTCGATCGGGGTAGCGTCACGGTCTGGTTCGCCGAGGAAGTCAGACACGATTGGCTGATGCCGGAACGGACGGGTGCCCGTGGGGCGAGTCCCTGATGTGAAACGCTGTCTTTCATATGGAACAGTACGGAACGATGGATAACGCCGGAGAATGAGTGACCACCTCCGTTCGAGTAGAGGTCCGCTCAGTATAATGGTCTATAGTGGTCCCATTTATCAAGACGCCGAACGAGCCATTTTTAAGAAATATTTCTGCCCATTTCACTGTCCGAATTTATGGGACCATTAAAACATTCCGATTTATGGTGGAAGGTACCCTATCCCTTAAATGGCCGACATCCGAAGGGTTCGGTCCTAGTCCCACAATATTCCGCGTCGATGTGAAACGGTACATTGCCGTGGAGCGATTGAAGGTCGAAAAATTGTAGCGGCATGCGCGGTGCGGCCTTCGGCTCGAAGTACTGCGCCTGCCGGTCTATCCCCCGCTTAGCCTGCTGATCTGACGATCGATTTGGCTACGTCGAGAACAACACGGAACTGGCGAGTTCCGACCCGCGCGACCAGGGCTTAGTCCCCGCGACGGATGGGTACTACGATCCGGTGAACGCGCGGTGGGGCGGGGCATAGAGTTTTTCGGCGCGGGAACGGTATACTCAGTGGGAGTTTCGCCGATGTCAGAACGCCCCCCCTTCCTCCGTGCCGTGTCGCTGGACCGCGATAAAGTCGAATCGTTCGTCACCCACCCGTTCTCGCTACCGGCGTCGCAATATTTAGCCAGCGATTCGATCTCGTTTCATCCGCAGGTGACGTTTTTCGTCGGCGAGAACGGCACCGGTAAGTCGACACTTTTAGAAGCCATCGCGGTGGCGTGGGGCTTCCCCGGCGAGGGCGGTTCCAAGAACGTGCGGGTGCGGACGCACGAGATCGCGACGCCGCTCGCGGGCGCCTTGCGGCTTGAAAAGGGCGCGATGCGCGCCGACGACGGCTTCTTTTTGCGGGCGGAAAGCTTCTTCAACTACGCGTCCGAGATCGACCGCGAGGCGCATGATACGCGCTATTACGGCGGACGTTCGCTACACGAACAGTCGCACGGCGAGGCGTTTTTCAACCTGTTCATGCACCGGTTTTTCGGCGGGGGATTGTATCTCCTCGACGAGCCCGAGGCGGCACTTTCCCCGATGCGGCAGATGGCGATGCTGTCGCGCTTGAAACAGCTCAACGACAGCGGATCGCAATTCATCATCGCGACGCATTCGCCGATCCTGATGGCATACCCGCATGCGAAAATCATCCAGTTCACCGAGGACGAAGTGCGCGAGGTGGCGTGGCAGGAGACCGAGCATTATTTCGTGACCCGCGAGTTTCTGAACGCGCCGGAGCGTATGCTCCGCGCACTGCTTTAACTTCGGGGGTTTCACCCACCGGGCGGCACGGACGACTGCCGGACACGCAACCGCGGAGCCAGCACGCGGTGTTTTTCTTCGGAGGCGGGGGCACCTTCCAGCAACGAAAAAAGCATTTCCACGGCTTCTTCTCCCTGTTCGCTGAGGGGATGATAAACGCTGGTCAACGTCGGTGAGACGGTTTCGCAGATACTGATGTCGTCGTAACCGCACAGCGAAAGATCCCCCGGCACCGCTAAGCCGAGCCGGTTCTGTGCATGATTGAGCAGATGGAGAGCGCGGTAATCGGAGCAGGCGAAAACTGCGGTCGGCGGTTCGGCGAGGGCAAGCAGAGCGTCCAGTGCGGCGGCATCCTCGCCCGCATTCAATCCGGATGTTTCCCGAACCAGTTCCTGGTCTTCCGCCAGGCCGTGCGTGCGAAGGGCACGCTGATAGCCGGCGTAACGCGGCGCGAACCAGCCGCCCCGTGTGCTACCGACATACGCGATGCGCCGATGACCCAGACTCGCCAGATGGTCCGTGCCGAGAAACGCGCCCTGTTCCATGTCCACCGAAACCGTCCACCTGCCGGGGAGCGGACGGGGAGTGTTAAACAGTACGCGGGGGGCATGAGTGGCAGGGAAGTCGCCGTCGCCGCCGGTTTCGTATTCTTCCGGCGTTTGTGAAAGCACCAGGTACCCCAGGCGCACGTCCTTCGGCGGCGGTGCGAGACTCGCCATCGCGTCTTCCCCGACGGTCTG
This sequence comes from Armatimonadota bacterium, assembly GCA_014379275.1. Taxonomy (GTDB): domain Bacteria; phylum Armatimonadota; class Armatimonadia; order Armatimonadales; family Armatimonadaceae; genus JACMIU01. Next base: position 6,096 of record JACMMA010000234.1, read on the forward strand.
CACGACGAAGCCGTGCACTGCCGCTCCCCGGCGGACCCCGTCCAGAAGCCCGTAGATTTCGTGGTATGCCTCGATCACGCTACGGCTCAAATCGAAGCCGATCAGCAATACGCGCAGGATGGTCGGCGGTGTGATCCGCTTTTGTACAAAGGTCCCCTTGCCGCGACCGCGCTTTCGGACGATCAGACCGACACGGGAAAGTTCGTCCAGGGCGCGGCGGATCGGCGCCTCGCTCACCCCATACTGGCTACACAGTTCCGGCAGAAGCGGGAGCTGTGCCCCGAAAACGAGGTCTCCGGAAAGGATGCGGCGTTCGATATCTTCGTAGACGCGGCGATAGTGCGGGCGAGTGACCGGACCATTCGCCGCGTCCGAATTGTGGGGACGAGGGGCGGGCATATTCTGGTAATTCTAAAGGGAATGCCTCCGGTTAGTCAACCAGACGGAGGCGCCTAGAGCTGATGACTGTCCGGCTGCAGGGTGAGTTCGCCCAGCACGAGATGGGACGGCTGGGAAAGCGCGTACACGATCGCGTTCGCGGCGTCGTCTGCCGAAAGCATCTTGTCACGCTGGACCTTCATTTCGACCGCCGGATTGTCGTAGAACGGTGTGTCCACGCCGCCCAGGTACAGGCCCGTGACCTTGATGTTATAGCGGCGCGATATCTCGGCGCGCAGTGCGGAAAGGAACCCGGTCAAGCCGTATTTACTCGCGCAGTACGCCGTCGCGTTCGCCATCGGTGCCTTGCCCAGAATACCGACGACGTGCAGGATATGCCCGCTCTTCCTCGGTGCCATGACCCGGACCGCGGCTTGCGAGAGGTACATCGCGCCGAGCAAGTTCGTGGCGATCAGCGTCTGGAAATCGTCCGGCGTCAGGGCTTCGACAGGCCGGATCGCGCCGACGCCCGCCGCATTGATGACGACATCGGGTGCCTGCCCGAACGCCGTCTGTGCGGCTTCCACCAGCCGGGTCGATTGTACGGGGTCGGAAAGATCGGCGGCGAACAGGTCCGGTTCCGCACCGGTGGCATACTCTATCTGCCCGGCGAGGGTTTGCAACCGGGCTTCATTTCTGCCCGAAAGTAAAAGGCGTGCGCCTTGCTGGGCGAGTTGCAACGCCGCCGCGCTTCCGATACCGCCCGTCGCCCCGGCGATAAGCACGGTTTTGCCGGCGAGTATACTGCCGGTGTTTGTGTTTTCATTCATGGGTGTAAAAGATTTTTCTAATGGCCAGCCGCCGCGCGAGGTCCTGCCGGGCGCAAACGCGAACGCACTCGAATCCCGGTGCGGCGGTATTTTTCATGCCGCCCCGTTCAACGCGCGATTGGCACTCCGGTTCCCACACCCTCTTTTTTTTCGGGGGACGGTGCGAAACGCCATACCTGTTTTGCTTGACAGTGGTTGCTTCACGCCCGTATACTCTGCAAACGTGATAGGACGGGAAGAAAATGACTTCTTGCGCACGTTGTTCCTTCCCCTACAGGATCGGCGCCCTGAATTCCTTCACGCTTTCCCATGATATCTGTGTGAAAATTAGTCCGAAGCACTTGCTATAAATGCGATTAGGGTGAAGAAACGTTAAAAAGTTTGTCGTAAACGCGAAAAAACACGAAGAACTGCGTCACGACGAACGTCAAAGTCAGTGCGGGAGAGGCGCGCTCCCCATAACTTAACTAAAAAGAAATTAGATTCCTGCCGATATTAAAACCGTTCGGCCAGAGGATCTCAGGAGGATTGTAATGCCATATCGGAACGTCGGGAAGACGCCGTGTTTTCCTGTATGGGGCGAATCGCTCACCGCAACCATCGCCGTACCCGGCGATGGGGGTGATACTGTGGCGAGTAGAGTGCCCGCGGCAACCACGCGCAAAACGCCGACACTGCGTTGTGCGTTGTCGTCGTTTCCGCTAACGGCTCTAGTCGCCGCTCTGATCGCATCGCCCTCCCTTGCGCAAGAACCGACACCTACCCCCATCCCGCCCGTTGCCGTGCCTTCCCCGGCGACGCCTGCCCCCGCGACGCCGGTCGCTCCGCAAGCGTCCGCCGAAATCGAAGTACCCAGAGGGCGCATCCGTGTGTTCGTCCGCGACGCGATTAGCAAGGCGTTCCTGAACGATGCCGCCGTCTTCTTCGACGACCCGACGCTCCAGGACCTACGCTCGATCCCGTATTATGTCGGTGATACGTCCCGCCAGGGCGCGGATAACCGGCCCCTGGGCGGCGCGGGTTATGTGGTTTCGGACCCGCTTGTCACACACCAATGGATCGTAGTGGTCCTCAAAGAAGGGTACCAGACGGGCCGCGCCATCATCGAAGTACAGAAGGACCGCACCGTGCAGGTGACCGTTTTCCTGCGCTTCCAGGAGCGGATCGAGCCGTTCACGCTGCTCAGTACGCGGGACACGACCAACAACACGCGGCGGACGCTACAGTTCGTGCGCAGTATCCCTGTCGCGGCGGGGAACCGGCAGCAGATCAACAACGTTCTGGCGACCGCCCCGGGGTTCGTGCGCAACTCGCTCAACCAGGTGCACCCGCGCGGGCAACGCTTCGGTGTCGCGACCTACCTGGATGGGTTTCTTCTGCCGTCACTTCCGACCGGTCAATTGCAGGGCTTCCTCCCACAGGATGTTATCGCGCAGTACGACATCCGTACCGGCGGTTTGTCGGCGGAATACGGCGGGGACGGGAGCGTCGCGGTGGATCTCACGACGCGCCGCCCTGGAGCCGCCCCGATACTGGAAGGAATGCTGACGACCGGCGATTATAACACTAACGAGATTTATGTCACCGTCGGGCAACGCTTTCCGCTCCGCGGGCGCGGTGCCTCGGCTTCCGCCGCTCGGGAGCAATCCGATATTAACCAGGCGCAGGCTCCTGTCACGGTCGTTGGTGGTGCCTCCCCCGCCCCGGGAAGTCAGCCCATCCTGACACCGAGTTTCGGATACTTACTTCATGTCAGCCAGCGCAGCACGAACGTCGTCACGGAAGCCCCGCAGGAACGCCAGGCGCTGAACAACAGCGGACGAAACAGCTCTGTGTTTGGTAAGTTCGATTACACATTAGGGCCATTGACCCAGATCATCGGTCTGATCGATATCAACGGCTCGCAGAGTAACATCGCCAACCGTAACCGTGAGGGCGGTATCGGGTTCACCGGGCGGATAGAAACCTCGCCGGGGATCTTTCCGCCACAAACGCTGACAAATACGCCGTCGCAGAGTGATGAGCGTCAGGATCAATACCAGAAAGAGAACAACAGTCTCGCGATGGTGCAGATACGCCGCGTGATACGCCCCCGGGATATCGCCTCGAACCCGGATTCATCCATTACGCTGACCGTCGGTGGCATGGACAACGAAACGCGTCTCGAAAACGAGAACCGCAACACAGACCCCCGTGACCTGACCAACCCGGACAGCCCCCTCTTCCGCCGCAACAGCTCGCTGGAGTACAACCCCGATGTTCGCCGCGAGTATAGCCAGTTCCAGTCGCAGGTGGATCTGGTGTTCTCCCGGAGGAACCATGTCATCAAGGGTGGGGCTCTCGTCAACACTTACACACTCGGGGAGCGGTACCGCCTCGAACCGGGAAGCCAGGTCGCGCTTAACGCCTTGTTCGCCCGGAGCCCTCTTCTGGTGCCGACGGGAATAGTCGTCAACCCGCAAGGACTCCGCGATGATTTCGGTAATCTCATCGTCAACTATGCCCCGGGACGACCGGCAACGGCGAACTTCGGGCAAATCCGCCGCGAAGGTACGTATACCGGACTTTATCTGCAGGATAACTGGGCGTTTAATCCGGTACTGACGATAAATGGCGGTGTACGCGTGGATACGTTCCAACTGGCGCGCGTCGGGGGGAATGCGCGTCTCGGATTGCCGGGCAATGGCGGCTCGGACGCCACCGAATTCTCGCCCCGTTTGAATCTCGCGCTCCAGTTGCCGCGCCGCGGCTTTCTCGGATTTTTGGGCGGCAACGCGACGCGGCGCGCGGTGCTCCGAGTCGGATACAACCGCCTGTTCCAGCGCCCGCCGCTCGGGCAGGGGACTTACTTCGGCAACTCGGCGATCCGCCCGCAGACCGGCGACTCCTACGAAGCCGGGCTGGAAAAACAATTGGGCGAGAATCAGGTCGTCAAAGCGACGTTGTATTCGATCCAGTTCCAGAACTACCTGGACGTCGAGGGGCTGATTCCCGGGACGCAATTCGCCACCGGTGCGTTGACGCTCGTCAACTACCCGCGGGCGATCTCCAACGGCTTTGAGTTGTCGTATAATTACAACCCCACGTTCCGCAACAACAACCGCGTTACCCTATTCGCGTCGTATACCAACGGCAGCGTTAAATTGCAGCAGCGGGGAAACTCTCGCGATTCGCTGGGGCGCATCGTGACGAAGGAGCGACCGGACTTCGACCAGTTGCACACCCTCAACTTCGGGTTCACGTACCGTCTACCGGCGAACTACACGGTCGGGATCAGTTCGTATATCGGAAGCGGCCTGTATGGTTCGCGTCGCCCCGGCAGCGACGACCGGGAAGGTATCGCGGAAGTGAACCTGCGGCTTTCCAGTAGCCCGCGCTTTTTCTCGCAATCGTTCGGTCTGGACATATCTGTCGAAAACCTTTTGGATCAGCAGAATCAATATAACTCTTACAATGCTTATGAGGCGAACCGTGTTCAGAGCGGGCGGCGACTGTTGACATCTGTCTATACCCGATTTTAGAACGCGAAACTCGGTGCTAATATTCACAAAAAGAGATATTGCATCGAAGACGGCATGTAACTTGCAGGGATATAAAGCACTGTCGTGTCCGCGGTTCTGACCGAAAAGTGAAGGCCCCTGCGGTAGAAAATTGACGACTGTTCTTACGGTTAAAATGGTTTCGCAGACCCGTCGGGACGACGATCCTACGGAAACCAAGTTAGAAAGGCGGGGATTTTTAGGTATAATGCCGTGCCGGAAAACAGAGATTACTTGCAACAAAATGTGCCTTGCCGAGGGCGATCGACTACACTTGTCATGTTTTATGAATCAGGAAAGCGCACCTATACTCAAACGCTTTCCATAGACCGCACAAACCGAACGGTTCTGAGATAGCTTCAAACCGCGTAGGAGAAGACTGAAAACATATGAATCTTCAAGCCACCGAAATTAGAACGGCCACTATCGCCGTCAAAAAGACGCGTTCGCTCCGCACGTGTGTGACGGGTCTAGCCACGCTTACCACCGTCGGCGCATTATCCGGCGCGGCATGGGCACAGGAAGCTACGCCTGCCACAGAAGCCGCCGCGATGGGACCGTGGGAATTTTTCCAGGCGGGTGGCTTCGTCATGTATCCCCTGCTACTCATCTCGGTCGCCGCCATCGCGGTCATCGTGGAGCGATTGATCGCCTATGGTCAGTTGGCCAACACCGCGCCGGGTCTGGTCCCGAGCGTGATCCAGAAATTACGCGGCAACGATTACCAGGGCGCGCTCGGTCTTGCCGGTCAGCAACAGGGACCGGTCGCTGATGTCGTGACGACGCTGATCCAGAACCGCAACGACCCGAAAGACCTGCTCGAATCCCGCGCCGAGGAAGTGGTAGTGGGTTACGAATTGAAGCAGGAAAAGTTCATGTGGCTGCTCGACTCCGCGACCACGCTTTCGCCGCTCCTCGGGCTCCTCGGAACCATCATCGGGATGGTGCGCGTGTTCCAGAAGTTCCAGGGTGCGGGACAATCGGAAGCCGCGAAGGCGTCGGTTTTGAGCGGCGTCGGCGAGTCGCTATACGCGACGGCGTCCGGTATTTTCGTCGCGCTTATCTGCTTCGGCTTTTACAACTATTTCACGTCACGCCGCCGCAACGCCATCGGCGAAACGGAGCAAGCCGCGACCCGTGTGATCACCGCGCTGGAAGAGGCACGTCGTAAGGCTGCTCCTGCGCCCGCCCGATAAGCACGGAGAACCGCATTCCGCAAACACCGTTGCCGTGACAGGGAACGGTGTGCGCCCTATTATACGAAGCGACGGACGATCGCCCGGTTATTTAACGTATGAAAAAACGCCATTCGCACATCAAAGAAACGAAGATCGAGATCATTCCGATGATCGATACGATGTTTTTCCTTCTCGTATTCTTCCTGCTCTCGTCGCTTAACATTATCAGTCTTTCCGGCTCCAAGGTGCGGTTGCCCAAGGCGCTGTCGGCGGTAAAGCCGCAAAAGAAGGCGGACCTGACTGTCACTGTGCGGCCGAACGGCAGTACGCAGATCGACAACACCACGTTCGCGCCTGCCGACGTCGGCGAGGCGCTGGTGCGGTCGGCGCAAAAGAGCGGCCTTCTTCCGAACACGTCGGATGTGAACGCAGTCGCGGACAAAGCGAAGAACCTGATCGTGGTCATCAACGCCGACTCCGAAACGGATAACGCCGCGGTGGTACGTGCGATCGACTCGGCGCGGGCCAAGGGATTCGTCCAGTTCGGCATCGCCGCGAAGGGCAGAAATACCCTCGAACAAGAGAACATCGGGCAATAACGAGGAGAATCCCCCATGAAACGACGAAACCGCGATTTAAAGCGCACCAAAATTGAAATCATCCCGATGATCGACACGATGTTCTTTCTGCTCGTGTTCTTCCTACTCTCGGCTTTAAGCATCATTAACCTGGAATCGCTGGGTTTGAACCTGCCGAAAGAAGACAGTGCCTCAAAACCCAAGATTGAAAAGGTCGATTCGCAACTGACGGTGGCCATCAAAAAAGACGGCAACGTTTTTGTGAACAGCAAGTTTGTTCTGCCGGACGCCATCGGGCAGGCACTGCTCGACTCGGCGACTGCGCAGGAGCGGGCGAAACGCAAACAGCCGAACGCCGTGCTGACCGAGGAGGCGATCCGCAAGATGAGTGTGGTCATCAGTGCCGAAACCGGGGTGACGCACGGCCTGGTCGTGACGTGCATCGACTCGGCGCGTCAAAAAGGGATGGAACGATTCGCCATCTCGGTGGATAAGAGCATCATACCGAAGGCAAATCCCTAGACAATCCCTGGACATATCGGATTTATTTCGTTTCGTTTGAAGCAGTTCGAATCAGGCTAGGTCAAACCGGTCGTCGGATAGCACCAGGGGATTGCACGTGCTTTGCTTTCCGGCGGTTCAGTCGTCGCTTTCGGGTCACGGAAGGCGGCGCAATCGCGAACGGAGTTCAAAAACAAATTATGGCAGAAATCACAAAACCAAACGCCGCCCTTAATGCGGACGACATCGCCTCGGATCTGGAACGCAAACAAAGCCAGCGGCTTATGGTCGCCTCCAGCATCTCCATCGCGGTCAACCTGATGTTCCTGATCGGCGCGGCGAAAGGCATGGAAGAGAAACAACTCTCGCTCGCTCAAGAAGAACGCATCTCCTATATAACGATCGAAACGACCCCCACCCCGGTTCAAACGCCGGAGCCTGTAAAAGTGGTTCCCACCCCCGCCCCGAAACAGGTGGCCCGGGTCGAAACGGTGAAAAAGCCCGAGCGTAAGCCGGAACCGCGACCCACCCCGCCGCCCGCGAGACGCGAGCCGGTACAGGTCGCACGGATCACCCCGCCGCGTGTGGTAGTGCAGCGCACTCCGCCGCCCCCCCCGCAAGAAGAAGTAATCCCGGAGGTGGTGCAAACGCCGCCGCCGCCGAAACCGGTCGAGGAAACCGTGACCGCGACCGCGACGGAACAAGAGCAAATCGTACAGGCGCGTAGCGGGCGCCAGACAGAAACCGTCGCCAGCAACCGTCCGACGAACGCTTCTGTGGCTACCAACGCCGTCTCGTCGGCACCGGCGCCGCGCGGCGGGGTGCAGACCGACACGGTCACCGACGTGACCGGTCCTTCCGCCGCCATCAGCGTTTCCGGGGGCGGTCCTTCCCTTGCGGGGGGTGCACGAAATAATCGGGCGGCTGTCGCGGAAGGCGTTGCCGGCGGGGCGACCGACATCGTCGGCGGTCAGTTTACCGCGCCCAGCGCAACGAACCGACAGGCGACGGGCGCGCCCAGTTTGCGAACGGGCGCCGAAAGCGGCTCGAACGCAGCCGGTGTCGCCGG
>JACMMA010000235.1 GCA_014379275.1 Armatimonadota bacterium
ATTATTCGTTAGTTCCTTTTAACTAAAGGGGATTGATGCAAAATGTATAGCCGCGCCGTTTCGCGAATGTGCGTATCGGCGCGGCAAACCTTCGCATTGTACCGCACAGGGCGAAGGGCGGTCAATCAAGCGACAGGACTTTGGAGGCGTTGCAATGCTTGGAGCTGCATAATGTGCTCGCGATCTTTGGGGCGGTCGGCGGCACGTTTCATCGCAATCAAGTCGGGAATAGACGCGACCCGCACGGCGAGTTCGTCTACGTCCATTACCACGGCACGGTTCCACAGTCCCTCGAAACCGTCCACGCCTTCCGGCTCCGCGAGCATATCGAACGATCCCCAGTCGGTGTCGAGCGTCAGGTTCGTGCTGTTGCGAAACACTTGCGCGTCAATTACGAACGGTAGATCAGCAGGGAACCCACGCGGGCGGGCGTTTTGCTTGGAAAGAAGTTTCGCCAGTGCCGCGGCATTTTCGCGGTCGCGGGCGAACGATATATCCATGTCCGTTGTTAGGTTGTCCGCGCCATGAAGGTTCATCGCGACCCCGCCGATGACAACGAAGCGGATATTCGCCGTCGTCAACTGCCGGATTATAGCTCCGAAGTCAATTTCGGGCGATGGCATTGCGTAACCTTATCATTGAGTTGGCGGCACTTTGCAATCGCGCCAGTCGCTCGGTCGGCGTCAAGCGCAAGTTACTCCGTATGTTCGACAAATCGATGCCGTTCTCGTCCTGCTCGCCGTAGGGATGCGCGGCAAGCCATGCTTCTGTCGTTTGCCGCTGTTCGGCGGTGATTTCGGGTGCCGCTTCAGGAATATCCATACAAACATTTTACCGTATGGTCCGACGATGACACCGAATTAGTCCGGCAAGTTTCCCGCAGGAATGATAGGTCGATACCATTCCCGCCCCGCTCACCATAGGGGTATGGAACGATGAAAAACTCTGCCATCCATTTACGAAGGCAGATGGCAGAAAACGGCGGCGTAACAGTATGCCACCGTTTTCTGCCTCTAACGTATTACCCGTTGGTGAAACGACGACGCGTGAGGGCGACGGCGAGAACACCGAGGGTAGGTAGGACAAGCGCGAGACTTCCGGCCTCGGGCACTACCACTACGCCGCCAGTATTCGTAATAACAGCCGTGGAGTAGGCATTATTGGAATCAAACGTGACACCGTCGCCAGATGTCGTGATCGCGGTCACCGTCGCAGTATTAAAGTAGTCCAACGTCGCTTCTGTCAGTTCATCGGGGGCCAAGGCGTTGGTTTGCACTCTAAGCGACGCCGAAATAGTGAATGGTGTGCCGTAAATAATATTTGTAATGTCGGAGGTTACGATGCCGTCCGCCTCGGGATTGCTCAGTTGTGCAACAACAACACCATCCTTTCTGACCTGAAAGAATCGGTTGGTTTCGGTGAAAAGGGGGGACTCAAAGCGCGTGCCGCTCACATTAAACGCATACCGAATTGTACCCGATTGCCCTGTCTGCCCCGCCAGGTTCACGGTGACGGTATCTTCCCATACCGAGGTGGCGATAGCTTCGGCGTCAGCGGCGACGAATAAATCAAAATCGCCTACCGCCTCGGATTTGGCGAACACTTTGTTGATGCCAAAATCGGTTTGGGATCTGGCTTCACCACGTGAGTTAGCGAGCGAGTTGATACTGCTCTGTGTTACGATCTGAGAAACGAGCGATGTGTCGGACGCGGCGGGCGTATTAATGTTGATCCGATTGAGATCGGATGTATCGGCATAGCCAGCGATGCTACTGCTCAAACTGGGTCTTGCCGCGACTGGTAAAGCAGCAGCACACAGGAGAGTGCTTAGAAACATGGCACGAGAAATCAAACATGTATAACGTTGCATACGGATTGTTCCTTGACAAACACGAGTACAGTGGGCGACGATGGAGCGTACTAGCGTAGTACGTCGGTTGCTTGCCCGACCATGTTTAGTATCTCATGAATAGCAAGTAACTGTCAAAACAACCTTCAGGCGAGAAATGTGGGCGACAAGCATCCCGCAAACGATGTCGGCTACCGCTTTAAGCGCATCGCAAAAGATCGCGTAAGGAATTATTGCCGTCGCGGAAAAGCCAGATGCGCTTTTGAGTAGCCACAATACGTTACTCCCTTTTGGCAGCGTTTCCATAGGGAAATTGTACCGCAACCGGAATTTGCAACGGGACATTTCAAGACTGAGGAAATTTCCGGGAAAGGTGCAAACCGATCAACGCTATGCAGACAAATCCGCCGACCGACAGCGCGGTCCGATACAAAGCGGGTGTCAGAACGGACCTTGTCGTTGCCGTCTTGCCCTGCTGGAAACGCTCGTTGTTGACGAACAGGGCGAACAGGAACAAGGCGAACATCCCAAGGATCAGGTTGCCGAAGGTGTTTCGTCGCATGCTCATTCTTTGATTATACCGGACGGAGCCGGTTCGCGATGTACGGAACGGTTTGCATCGTCACGCACTCGCTTGGTACCGGAAACTTTCCGAATTCCAGAGACGGATCGTAGTATTCGGAGGTACAACGCTATCGAAACGGGAATAGTAATACCATGCCGGACGCCCTTAAAAAGTTGGTTTTGATTGACGGAAACTCGCTGCTGTATCGCGGTTTCTTCGCGATGCGTGCCCTGACCACTAGCGCGGGACAACACACGAACGCGATCTATTCCTTCACGATGATGCTCCTGACACTGTTACAGGACCAGAAACCGGATGTGATTATCTGCGCGTGGGATAAAGGAAAAACATTCCGCCACGACGAGTACGCCGAATATAAAGGCACACGCAAAACCACCCCTCCCGAATTGACCGAGCAAGCCCCGCTCGCCCGCGAACTGGTGCAGGCGTTTCGAATTCCGACCGTGACCGCGCCGGGTTTCGAGGCGGACGACATCATCGGGACACTTGCGAAACAGGGTGAGGAAACCGGGTACGAAGTTGTGATCGTTTCCGGCGACCTGGACGCGCTGCAACTCGTCACACCGCATGTCCGCGTCATGACCACTGTTAAAGGCGTCACCGATACGGTGATTTATGACGAAACGAAAGTCGAAGAGCGGTACGGCTTGAAGCCTAACCAGTTAGCCGACTACCGCGCTCTTAAAGGTGACACAAGCGACAACATCCCGGGCGTTCCCGGCGTCGGCGAAAAGACGGCGGCGACGTTATTACAAGAATATGGCACGGCAGAGAATGTTTTCGCCAACGCCGCCAATATAAAACCGCCGCGTATTCAAGCGGCGATCGCGGCGAACGAGGCACAGATCATCCTGTCGAAGCGTCTCGCGGTGATCGTGCGCGACGTTCCCTTGCCCGATCTGGACCTGCCTGCGCTCGACGCGGAACGGGTCGAGCCGGACTGGCAAGCCGTACGCGACCTTTTTGAACGGCTGGAGTTCCGTACCCTGGTTCGCCGCCTCCCGAAGACCGATGAACCGGCAAACGCTGTTAAAACGGTAGATGATCTTCTGGACGCCGATGACTATGATCCCTTCGCGGCAGATGCAGGCGGGGTCGAGCCGAAACCGGTGGTCGAGCGTGAACTCGTCGCTGCGAACTGGCAAACCGTCGAGTCAGGCGACGCGTCTGCGGTCCGCTCCTTGATGGATGCCGTACGCAACGCCGACCGGGTCGGCGTTCGACTGGATGTGACCGAGGGTGGGGTGCTGGACGCGAAGTTGCGTGGGGTCGCTTTAGCGACGGGCGGAGGCGATGTGTTTTACGTGGCGTTTTCCGATGCCCCCCTCTCCCCCCAGCCCGCTCTGCCCCCCTCCGGGGAAGAAAGGGGAAGCACTAATGTTGCTCAATCCTCGCTGTTCGACGAACCGGATAGGATAGGCGCCCCGGCATCCCCGCCCCCTTCCGAGAGGGCGGGGGTGCCGGATCTGATAGCCATTCTCGAAAGCCCGTCCACCCGAAAGGTTTGCCACGACCAGAAAACGGACGCGGGAATATTGCTCTGTCACAACATCCGTCTGCGCGGCGTAGTGTTTGACACCGAGATCGGGGCGTATCTACTGAACGCGGGACGCCGGGCGGCCTTCCCGCTCGCAGAGATTGCCAAGGATTACGCGGATCGTGAACTGCATCCGCTGGACAAAAAAGAGCGCAAAGACATGGAAGCAAGCGACATCGCCGCGCATGAGAAAAGCGAGTCGTTCGCCGCCGCCGATGCCCTGCTCGCCGTGATGAAGGTGCAGGAGCCGCGCCTTTCCGCCGAGGGAACTTTGCGCGTGATGGAAACGCTGGAATTGCCCGTATCGCCGATCCTTGCGGGTATGGAAACCGCCGGTATGGTGCTGGACTCAGTAACGTTGAAGCGGATCACTGGCGAACTCGAAGCCAAGATCAGCGATCTGGAAACCGAGATTTACACGATGGCGGGCGAAACATTCTCGATCAGTTCTACCAAGCAATTACAGGAAGTGCTTTTCGAGAAGCTGAAAATTCCCGCGAATAAGAAAACGAAAACCGGCTACTCGACGGGCGTGGAAGCATTGGAAGAGCTGGCCACGGACTTCCCGATCGTGGCGAAAGTTCTATCTCATCGCGGTTTGATGAAGCTGAAGAACACTTACGCCGACGCCATGCCTGCGCTGGTCCGCACGGATACAGGCAGGCTGCATACCACGCTGAATCAAGCCCTGGTTGCCACCGGGCGCATCTCGTCGTCGAACCCGAACTTGCA
>JACMMA010000027.1 GCA_014379275.1 Armatimonadota bacterium
CGGACGGCGAGAGTCGAACTCGCAAGCCGGTCAGGGCGGCAGATTCTAAGTCTGCTGTGGTTACCATTTCACCACATCCGCAAATCAAACAAACCGATGGAGTCCCGGGGAATCGAACCCCGATCGAGATGGTGCAAGCATCTTGTCCTCCCATTGAACGAGGACCCCAAATCGCACACAAACCACGAAGCGGCAGGTCGGATTCGAACCGACGCGGGCAACTAAGCCGTCAGTTTTGCAAACTGCTCCCTTCTTCCGCTCGGGCACTGCCGCAAACACAAACCAGTCCGCGAACCTGGAATCGAACCAGGAATCTACTCGTTGTAAGCGAGGGATGTTTCCACTACACCATTCGCGGATATTGTTCGATTTTTCCGATTCGCGGACCCCGGCTTGAACAGGGACTCTTCTCATTCAAAGTGAGAGATGTTACCGATTACACCATCCGCGAGCAAACTCTCCGGGCAGGACTCGAACCTGCAACCGTCACCTTAACAGGGTGCCGCGCTGCCAATTACGCCACCGGAGAACAAACGGAGAGCGAAGGACTCGAACCCTACGCGAGATTTAACCCCGCGCTCATGCGTTAGCACCACCGACCACGCCCCTGCGTGGGTCACTCTCCCCGAACCTATGTAATTTTGTGATCTCCTTTTTCTATCCACTCCCGCAAGGAAGGCGGAGGAATCGAACCCCAAACGGTCCCCCGTTCGCTCTGTTTTCAAGACAGCCTACGCCCCCAGGCGCAGTCACCTTCCCCATTACCGAGTACCTGCGGCGCGAGTTGAACGCGCTACCTTCGCCTTCGCAGGGCGACGCTCTATTCCGGTGAGCTACGCAGGCATGCCGGGGAGGGTGTCCGGTATTCGGCATACCCGACACCCCCTACCGATGCCCCCGGCCGGACTTGAACCGGCAACCTATCGCTTAAAAGGCGAGTGCTCTGACCATTGAGCTACAAGGGCGAGTCCGGGCGCCGGGTGTCAGGGAGCGGGTTCTCGAACTCGCTCCCTGACACCTACCCCGAAGCCTTCCGTCGGACTCGAACCGACAACCGCCCGATTACAAGTCGGGTGCGCTACCAATTGCGCCACAAAGGCAAAACGCGCTCGACGGGGATCGAACCCGCCTCGACGGTTGGACAGACCGTCATGTTCACCACTACACCACGAGCGCACAAACCGAAGCGATTGGTGGGTCAAGAAAATCGGCTTAAGCCGATTTCTCTGCATCGAACCCACGACCACAGTGTGGAAGACTGTCCTGTTAACCGCTACACCACAATCGCGTATGAAATTTTAAGCGGCTGGCGAGAATCGAACTCGCACTTTCTGCACGGCAGGCAGACGTTGTACCTTTCCACTACAACCGCATATTTACAGGACAATGCGAGCGGAGGGATTCGAACCCCCACAGCCATGGGCCACGACTTTACAGGTCGCTGATCTCGCCGATGATAAAGCACTCGCGCAATGTTAAAACACAAAAATAGCGTTTAGTAGTCCCGACGAGAATCGAACTCGCATCTCCAGATTGAAAGACTGGAAGCCTTACCTTTAGCCGACGGGACCACGAATCGAAAACAAACCGCCCCCGGTTTCGCGCACTTTGCGGATACCGGGGGCGGTTTCTGTAAACCGTTTTTCGCAGGGGGTTCGCTTACTCCGCTTCCCCCCACGCCGTTCTCCACGACTCTTCGCTATGATCCTGATAGGAACACTCTCGATCGTTCTGTTTTCTACCGCCGTCACTCCCACAGACCAGTGACAGGGCGACCGTGACCGCACGACCGCACAGGGCGCGGCGTGAAACAGACGCGGCGGTGGAAACCGACTGCGTCGTTTCCGTGTTTTCCGCGTTCCCTTTCGAGCGTTCCACTATTCGGTTGTCGTGAAGTATATTCATAACGTTGCTTTCGGGTTCTTTATCGCCGCGGCACGAGGCGTTGCTAAAGGCGGTGGGGAGTAATTTCCGAAGTGTTTTCGTCGGCGAAGTCGAGCGGACTCGTCCGAGGGCGAATCCGCTCGACGGATGCTACATCCTACTGGGGCGCGTAGGTTTCCGGGTCCTCGGTGACCACGCCGGGGGTGACATTGGCGTATCCACGCGGTTGTTTACCGGTCGTGGAAGGTGCCAGCAATACTGCTACCATGCGCCAGATGATCGTGTCACCGTCCGCAATGCCGTAGTCGGGCGTGAGGTCGAAGCGGGTGATGCCCCGGCTGACCGGCGTCCGGCTTTTGAGCACGTCGTCTTTGCCCTCGACATAGTATTGCCATGCCACCACGCCGCGCGGCGCGGTAGGTATGGCGAACTCGGTCAACTGATACAAGCCTGCTGGTCGGATCTCGCCGATGAGGGTGGGACCGTCCGGGCGGTCTTGGTCGGGAATTTCGCCTACGGGGGCTTCCACGATGTTCCCGTCCGCGTTGAAGTCGAATTTCCCGACGTAGTTGTGCGCGACGCTCAGCAGACTGCTGTACGTCCCCGGTCCGTACATATCCTCTTTCACGGAGTAGGCGAGTCCGCCAGGCTCCGTAATCGGATGCTTGTGGACGTACTCATCCATCACGTTTTTGACCGTGATGCCGCTCGGATACTTCTCCGTATCAATCTCGACCGGGGCGTTGAAGTAGAGCCCCACAAACCGCAACTTAACCGTGATAACGCTCATAACACCTCTTATTCTAATCCTGTCGTGCGAGACGGGACCGGTTCGGACGCGCACGAAGCGGCGGTGGAAGATCCGACCGCCTCGCCCGACCGGTGCTACGGCGACCCGTGCGGCCACTGCCGCACGGGTCATCCGCGTAGCGATCTACTCGGCGGTGCGGTTCGGGACGATGCGCCGCTCCTGCTCGGCGACATCCTCCTGAACCGAACGGTTCGCCTTTCCGAAACTGGTCAGGAACGATACGCTCGGGGTGAAGAAGAATTCGCCCCCGCGCAGACGCACGACATCCCCGAAGTTGAAGGGCACTTTGGCGGTGGCGTCGTCATAACGTAGCGGCCACTGGTGCAACAGGGGGGTTGCGGGACTGCCGTCGGCGAAGTCTTCCGCCTGCGCGTTCACGTCGCCCGCGGTAGTCTGCCCGATGATCGGGTCGATCCCGGTAAAGTCCGGCGGGGTAGCACTGGCGAAATCCACCGCGTTCACCCACGCTTTTTGCATAAACCCGAATTGATCCGGGATGCTCCCCTGGTAACACTGGAACAATAAACCGACTTCGCCCTCGATAGCCGGATTCAGTTCCCCGGTGTCCGTCAGTCCGGGGCGGATCAATTGCCCCATCGCGTTTGTTTCGCGGTCGCCGTAGGTGATCCCGCGCCGCGTGATGCGTCGCCCTTGCTCCCCGGCGTCTGTTTGAGCGATGGCGTCCGGGTCGGTCAGCCCGGGGATCCGGACGCGCGCGGTGTCGCCGCGTGGGTTCGTTTTTCGGATGTGCGCCTGGAACGGGCAACGGGCAGCCTGCAAGTCGTCGTGGTAGTTGAAGTCGTTGAAGTCGCGGAACTGTATCGCCTGCTCGGAACCGGAGCGTTCCACCGGGACCCCGTTCTCGAAACGACCTATTACCAGTGCCCCCGCCCGTTCCTCCTCCACCCCTTGCAAGCCCAGCTCCGCCACCAGTTCTTTTTCCAGCGTCTTGAATTTCAGCACGTCCTGTTCCAGTTTGCGGTACACCAGGTACGAACCGAAACTTTCCGGGGCGGGCGCGAACGGATCGGGGACCAGTGCGAGACGGAGCGGCGCAGACGGGTCCCATTCCGACGTGCCGAACCGCTCCCGTTCCTCGGAAACGTCTTTCCGGTAAAAGAGGGGTTGGCTCACCCCGTCCCGATACCCGAAATGCTCTAAAGGTTGGTTACTCTCGTCCCGGATTCCGACGCCTTCCTGCTCGAAATGGTGATCGAGAATCCCCTGCGCGTCCAGGTCTGTTTTGACGCGGTCCAGCACCTGCCGTAGTCGGATCGGGTCTTCGTCGGCGAGCAACACGAGCACGTGAATATCGTCCGCGCCGAACTCCCAGCCTGTCGGCGCGGGGTCTTTGAGTTCCGCCGCCGCCTTCATCCCGGCGGCGAACGTCACCCCGGTAGTGAGCGACGGGTCCCGCCGTTCCACGAACGCGTTCGTGTCGTATTTCAAATAGCGGTATCCCTCGGCACTAAGCGACACGGTGGCGAAGATGCGTCCCGAGAGCCCGTTGGCTTTGAACTCCGCGCTTTCGTGCAACTGGCGTAGCGCGGACGTCACGTAACGGCGGCTGAAATCGCCGAGCCATCTCCTGACCGCCCCCTGGTAGTCCGGCTTGAACGTCAGAAACAGGTCCACCGTATGGTTGCGCCCGTGCGACTTGAGAATATTGCCTTGCAGATGGGCGAGGAGCGGCACGAAATCGGGGTCGGTCGGCTCGATCGGGGCGGATAACAGGTCGATGTCCACTGGCATGAGATAAGTTCCTTTTCGGTTCGTCTTGTTTACAGGCTCCGGATGCGGATATTGCGGAATTGCACGACGTCGGTATGGCACTGGAGCGCGAGGAAGCCCTCGGCTAGTTTCGGCGGTGTGGGCACGGTCGCCGCGCAGACAGTTGCTCCGTTGAGCACGACCGTCACGCGGTCCCCTTGCGCGGTGATTTCCATCGCGTTCCAGTAGCCAGGGTGTCCGTCCTGGCGCGGACTGATCGCCTTCGCCGCCCAACGCGTCGCCGGGGCGACTTGATAGACCGCGCCCGTCTTTTCGCGGAAGCCTCCGTAGATCGCCTGCGGGGTCCGCCCGCCGTCGAAGTTTTTCGCGCTCTCGTCTATCTGCACCTCGGTGCAGGCGACATAGAAGGCGTCGGTGATCGGCTGACCGGGCGCGGGCGGTTGCGGCGTTCGCAGGAAGATGCCGGCGTTCGCGCCGGGAGCGAACGCCTTCCATTCGAGCCGGAGCACGAAGTTTCGGAACGTTCGCGAATTAAACCAGAGCAGACCGAGAACGCTGTCGAACCCAAATTGCCCCGCCTGGAGAATGGGCGCACTGTCGGAGAACCCGGCCAGCCCCGCGAAGTTTGCCGTGCCCGCCCGCGACCACTGCGGCTCGATCGCCCCGCCGAAAAGGTAGGTGAAGCCGGGGTCGATTCGGACTTCGGGCGCGGTTTCGTACCGGGCGACGATGCTGCGCGCCATCTTCCGGGCGAGGGCGAGGGCGGTCGGAACCGGGTTCGCGCTCCCCCCGGTCGGGAATAGCGCCTGGTCCGCACAGTAGGCGTTCGAAACGTGATGGAACCGCCCGTTACTGTCGGTCACCGAACGTTCCGGGTCGTCGCCCATCCAGAGCGTCCCGCACTCGTGGTAGGTCGTGCCAAGGCCGTTCTCGTTCGTGGCTTCCGGCAAAAACTTGATGATTCCGTTGTCGTCCGTGCGACCGGATTCCGCTATCCCCGTGTTCGCCATCGCGGCGACGAAGGCGAACGCGGCGGCGCGGGCGGCCTGGCGCATCTCCTGGGCCTCCGGCGTATCCACCATTTTGACGAACGCTTCCGGGCGACCGAAGGCATCCCGCGCGAACGGGCTGGCATCCATGTAACTCGCCGTGGCCGAGCGGGCTTGCCCCATTCCGACCGGAGCATCCGGATCGCCGAAATATTCGCAACAGGTGCGTATGCCGAACGTCAGCCATTCTTTGCTCGGGTTCTTCAATGCGGCGACACGCTCCCGCAGTTTGTCCTCGTTCGGGACGAGTTGATACAGAAAGTTCTCGGCGGTGTTGTCCGAGTTCGTCGTCGCGTAAAACTGGAAATGGAAACGACCGACTTTGTTCGCGGAGCCGAGGTTACGCGCCGTCCCTTCGACATGCAGTGCCGCCGCTTGTAGTACTTCCCCGACGAGCGTGGGGTCGACCGCGTTCCGGCGCACCTGCCAGAGGTAGTCGTCGCGCACATGCACCATCAGGTTCGCGCCCATCCGCTCGGTCATGATCGGTGCGGGGCGCGGGAACGAGTTCAGGGCGAGCCGCGTGGAATTGATCGCGTTCCCGGCGAGAATCACCTGCGCCGACGGTTTCAGTGCCAGCCGTTGCACCGAGGCGGTTCCCGGTTCCACCGGGTTCATCAGCGCGATATCGATTGCTACCACGCGCCCCTGCTCCGTGACGAGGTTCAGCACCTTCGCCCGCGGGACGAGAAACAGACGGCGCGCGGCGTCATTGTCGCCCGCCTCGCTCGCCGCGTCGCGTATGGCCTCGATCAGGAGGGGCAGACTGCTGAACTTGTTCGGGCTGAAAAGACCGGAAAACTCGCTGGTGACCTTGACCGCGATCGGCGGCGGCAACACCCGGTCTATCGTCGTCCCGTCCGTCAGAAAGCCGCTCAGGTTGCCGACGTTGCCCGCGAGGACGCTCTTCGCCCGGTCCAGTACGCTCTTATACAGAGTGCCGAAGATAAACCCATCCGAAACCGCCGACCCGATCTCGGACTCGACGAACGGGTAACCGTCCTCGCTGTTCAAAAAATCCACGGCGTCGCGGGGCCACAGCGGGTCCTGAAGGTCCGCGGCGGTGTAGCGCGGCGTCCA
>JACMMA010000236.1 GCA_014379275.1 Armatimonadota bacterium
CCTCCGCGATGTCGTCGGGAGTCGCTTCGTGCGGCAGGTTGCAGGTCTTGCTGATGGCACCCGAGATGAACGGTTGCACGGCGGCCATCATCTTGATATGCCCCATGTAGTTGATGGAGCGGACGCCGTTCTTGGCGCGGAACGCACAGTCGAAGATCGGCAGGTGCTCGTCCGACAGGCCCGGTGCGCCCTCGATGGTGTCTTTCTCCTCGATGTATTCGAGGATCGCCTTGCGCTCGGACGCCGAGTAGCCGAGCCGTTCCAAAGCTTCCGGGACCGTCTGGTTGACGATCTTGAAGAATCCCCCACCGACCAGCGACTTGAACTTGACGATGGCGATGTCCGGCTCGACGCCGGTCGTGTCGCAGTCCATCATGAAACCGATGGTGTTATGACTGACGAACCCCTGCGCGATATAGGTCACGTTTTCCGGAACCGACAGGTCATACGTCGGCTGAACCCCGCCGTCCTCATTGGCTTCGATGACGTCATAGAAGAAGTTCAGGGCGTGCGCGATTCGGGCGTCGCCGGTTTCCGCCAGTAGCGCGGTCGCGGCGCGGCGGGTGATCGCGCCGTTGTGCCGCTTCATGGCGAGCGTGACGGCGTTGCGAAGCGGATGCTCTGCCGGCACCAGTTCGTCCACGACCGATTCGCTGACATACACGTAGTCGTACCGCGCCGTCTGTTCGCCCTTGCTCACGGATACCAGACCCGCTTTTCGCGCCCCCATGAAACCGACCGTTTTCGCGTACCGATCGGCATACGAAGCATTCCGCAGGCGCAGAACATACGCCGTCGAGTTACCCCATCCGGTGACGGTGTGCTTGGTCGCGGTCGGCAAGCCGAGGGCGAGCAGGAGCGTCTTGACTTCTTCCGAAAACTCGCGGTGAACGGTCGTCCAGCAAGGATTGCCGCCGGTGACCGTGCCGTCCGCTTCGTACAAGCCGCGAAGGAACGCGCCGTAGACCGCCGGATCGTTAGTCGCAAGAACCGCGTCCGGGATGTGCGGCAGGTAACCCTTGCCGGTGTGCGTTTCCGAGGGCGCATGTTTGCGGAACCCGCAAGCGTCCCACCACATCACGAGCGGCACCGAATGCGCCGACACTTCGTGGTAGCCTTCCTGCGCGATGACGTGCGCTTTCAAGTTGAACAGCGATTCGAGCAGGAACTTGACCCGGTCCGCAACGTCGGCGTCCGTATTGGCGACGCAGAAGCGCGGTCCTTTCGTGTGAAGCGAGCCGTCACCCATGAAGTACCCGATCAGTTCGGCAAGATCCGGGGTCATGTTGGAGGGGACGCGGGTCGTGTAGTCGCCGGTCCAGTATTCTTCGCCGAGCGGTGGAAGCGCGACGGTTTGCGGCGTGCCGGTAAGTTGTCCCATCGAAAGTGGGGCGATGTCGCCGGGCACAATCGCGTCGAACCGCTTCCAGGTCCACGCGCCGGTTTTGGCGTCCACGACCTTGATCTGGTGCTTGTTCGTGCCCTGGATCGCGTAGCCCGCCTTGGTCACGACGCGCCGGGTGGCTTCGTGCCCATTGACGTAGAACTTGGTCGCCCGCTTTTCGCCTTCGTCGGTCAGCACGCCGAACGAAACGTCCTGCCACTGCGCCCCGCTGATATCTCCTAACCGGTTCAACCGAACCAGACCGCGATCCGTGAGCACCAGCGAGTTCGGGATCAAACAGCCGGTCGGGGCGAGCACCGAGATCTGCGCGTTGCGGTAGCCGTACTTCGCGCCTTCGTCGAGGCAGTTGTCCCACGTTTTTCGGGCGGCGGCGATCATGTCGTCCGGCACATACTGTTTGGCAATCGCTTCCACGTGGTCGCGGTGCATCTGCATCACGCGGGTCATCGGTTGCTTGTTCTTCTCGTAGCCCGCGAACGAGCCGATACGCCGGGCGATCTTCGCCGACTGGGTGTAGCCTTCGCCGGAAAGGATCGCGGTGATCGCGGCGGAGTACGCCCGACCTTCGTCCGAATCGTATGCCAGCCCACGCGCCATTAGAAGCGCGCCGAGGTTCGCATAACCGAGTCCGAGCGGGCGGTAGTCGTGCGAGTTGATCGTGATCTTATCGGTCGGGTATGCCGCGTTGCCGACCATGATTTCCATCGCGGTAGACGTGACGCGCACCGCATGGCGGAACATTTCGACATCAAACTCACGGTTCGCCGTGCGAAACTTCATTAAATTGAGAGAAGCGAGATTACAAGCAGTATCATCAAGGAAAAAGAACTCGCTGCACGGATTTGAGGCGTTGATCCGCCCCGTATTCGGGCAGGTATGCCAGCGGTTCGCGGTCGTGTCGAACTGCATGCCGGGGTCGCCGCACACCCACGTCGCTTCGGCGATCTTGCGCATCAGGTCACGGGCGCGGAATGTTTTCGCGACGTTGCCGGTAGTCACTTCGCGGGTAGACCATTCGCGGTCCAGTTCCACGGCACGCATGAAATCGTCGGTGCCGCGCACGGAATGGTTGGCGTTCTGGAAGAACACCGAGTCATACGCGCCGTTCGGCACGTTAAACGCGCCGGAGAAACCCGCTTCGATCAGCGCGTGTGCTTTCTTTTCGGCGTCGGCTTTGCACTCGACGAACTCCTCGATGTCCGGGTGATCCGAGTTCAGGATGACCATTTTTGCCGCGCGCCGGGTCTTCCCACCGGACTTGATCGCCCCGGCGAACGCGTCAAAGCCGCGCATAAAGGACACCGGACCGGACGCCGTCCCGCCGCCCTTGAGCGACTCCTGCGACGAACGGAGCACGGAAACGTTGGTTCCGGTGCCGGACCCCCACTTGAAGAGCATGCCTTCCGTCTTCGCGAGGGTCAGGATACTCTCCATTGTGTCTTCTACAGAGTTAATGAAACACGCGCTCACCTGCGGGCGTTCGCCGGGAACGCCTAGGTTGAACCAGACCGGCGAGTTGAACGCCATGTATTGATGGAGCAGGAGGTACTTCAGTTCGGCGTGGAAAACATCCGCATCCTCGTCCGTCGCGAAGTAGTTGCCTTGCTTGCCCCAGTTGTAAATCGTATCGGCGACGCGTGAAACGAGTTGCTTGACCGAATGTTCGCGACCCGGCGTGCCGACCTTGCCGCGGAAATATTTCGACACGACGACGTTGGTGGCGAGCATGGACCATGATTTCGGGATCTCGACATCCTTCTGCTCGAACACGACCGCGCCGCCCTCGCCGGAAATGATCGCCGTGCGGTAGTCCCATTCCGTGGTATCGAAAACCTCCTCGCCAGACTTGGTAAAATACCGCGCGAACGACAGCCCGTCGCCCGCGAAGATACTCCCCTGACCGGTCGGTGCATCCGCGATGCGCTCCGGCAACAGCGGTTCGCCGTGCTTGGTATCGGTCGTCGGCGACGCCATCATCGGTACGGCGCCGCCGGGTTCGCTCGATGATTCGGCGGTTTTGGGTGCCTCGGCGAGTGCGGTGGCACCCTTGCCTCGTTTGGCGCTGGTGGTGAGAGGCGCGGAGTCGGTTGTGGAGCCGCCTGCGCCGAGTTCGTCTTCAAATAGTTCGCTGGCCACGGAAATGTCC
>JACMMA010000237.1 GCA_014379275.1 Armatimonadota bacterium
GATCGTCGTGATATCACCGCGCACCGCGTCGGCCGCATCCGCGTTCAGCAGCCCCGGCAGGACCAAATACCCTTCCCGGTTGTAGAACTCTATCTGCTCTTCCGTCAGTTTTGGCGGGATAATCACCGCCGTTGTTGAATCCATGTTCGTTACCCTTTCGCAAATCTGAACACAGTATAACCACTTTATTCGCGCTGAAAAATGGACTTACTACGCCCCGTTTGGTACTATCTGTGCAAACTATGTCGTTCACCGATCTACGGTTTCTGCACTCCCGTTCGACTCCCTGTTGCACCGCCCGCGTGGACAAACATTTCGTCGGCTACCATACATTGCAATTCGCCGAGACGGGGAGTGTCGAACTTTTTTACGACAATACACGTCACCTTCTCGGTCCGGGAACGTTGTGGACGGCGTTCCCCGGTCCCCGTATCCGCTTTCACGCCGCACCAGGGCATCGCTGCTGGAACCACCGCTATGCGGCGTTCACCGGTCCGCGTGTCGCGGAGTGGATCGCGAGCGGTCTCTGGTTCGCAGTGCCGCAGCCGTTTCCCGTTTCGCCACATTTCGTCGCCCGCTTTGACGCGTTAATAGAAACGATCAACCATGCGGATAGCCGCTTTTCACACGCCCGCGCCGTGAACGCGCTCGAATGTATTTTGCTCGAACTCGCCGAAAATCGGGCGCGACCTTCGGCGGAACGGTACGGACCGGGGTGGCTCGCGCCGCTCCTCCAGGAGATGAGCCACCCCGCCTTCCGACCGGATAACTGGGCGAAAGCGAACGGGATGGCACTCGCCACGTTGCGTCGTCACTTCAAAGCCGAAACGGGGGTACCCCTGCACGAATACACGTTACAGCGGCGTCTCGCGGACGCCCGCGCCCTGCTAGCCGACACCGACACGCCGATAAAAGTGATCGCCGAGACCCTGGGGTACAAAGACGTGTATTTTTTCACGCGACAATTCCGCCAAGCCGTGGGGATCCCCCCCGCCGCTTTCCGAAAATCGCGCCAATAGGAGGCCATTATTCAGACCGGGTCGTCTTGCGGGCCATCTTCCATGCCGTTCTCGTCTTCGATGCGGTTGCTGTTGTGCAAATCCATTTCGGGGTCGAGATAACTGGACGCTTGGCGCACAAACATTTCCTGGTAAAGTCCTTCCCGCCTCATCAACTCGGCGTGCGTGCCACTTTCGACGATGGCCCCCTTGTCGAATACGACGATTCGGTCACACGCGCGCGCCAGCGACAACCGGTGCGTGATTACAATGCCCGTGCAACTCCTCGCCAGCGTCTGGAGTTGTGACAGTATCTCGTACTCGTTGCGGGGGTCCAGCGCGGATGTGGGCTCATCCAGGATCATCAGGCGCGCCTCTTCCTTGCGCATGAGTGCCCGCGCGACTGCCAGGCGTTGCCATTGCCCCCCGGATAAATTAGTTCCTTTCTCGAGGCCCGCACCGATCAACGTTTCGAGCCCGTCGCCGCCGCGCTCTGCCAGAGATGTCAGGCCGACGCTGCCCAGCATGTCTTTGATTTTTTCGTTATCGTCGAGCGATGGTAGCCATCCGAAAGCGACGTTCTGGCGCAAGGTTGCGACGAAACGCGCGAAATCTTGGCCCACCCAGGTGATCCGGGATCGTAAGCTCGTAATGTCCAGCGTCGCCAGGGGTTTCCCGTCCCATAAGATCTCCCCGCCCGTCGGGTCGTAAAGACGACAGGCCAATTTGGCAAGCGTCGTTTTCCCCGCGCCATTCTCCCCGACGATTGCCACCGTCTCGCCCGCCAGAATATGCAGATTGACGCGACTAAGCGATTCGACAGGACTGTTGGGGTATCTAAACGAGACATTCCTGAACTCTATGTCCGCTGCTTTCTTAGCACTGTTCGTTTCAAAGGTGTCCGCCGCGTCCGCGGTGCCCTCTCCGCCGGCGATGGAGGGCATCGTTTCGAGTAGCGTAAAGACCGGACGCGTTTCAAGGCAAAGGGCGAAAAGATTCGAAGTATTCCAGAGCAGAATGAACAGTATGCTCCGGACCTGAAAAATCAGCCCCGTGAACACGGCTAGGTCACCGACGGAATGTTGGCGCGTTAATGTTCCTGCTATCAGATAAACGTAGGCGGTCGCGATTCCCAGGCCGCTGAGAAGGGACCATGCAAGAACAACCGCCGTCCCCTTTTTTCGCAGAGCTTGCATCTCGCGGTAGGCGGACTGGTATAGATGATCCCAGCGGCGCAGAAAAAATCCCTGTAGTCGGAAAAGCCTTATATCCTTGGCGAACGGCTCCCCGGACAGCATTTCTTCCTGCACCCTTTTGTCCCGCACCATCTCCGCCTGGGTTTCCACCAGGTTCCATGTCTGCTCCTCGAACCGCCCCTGAAACAGAATGCTCGGCAACGAGGTGAGAAAGATGAGCACGGGAATCCACCAGGCGATTGAGGCGGACAGGATGAATACAGGAACAAAAGCGAAAACCCCCACCGTCACGTTCCCCAATTTGCTGGCGAGACTCTGTATCTTTGTGACTCCGCTTTGGGCCAGGTGAACGAGATTTAACAGGTCGGGATTTTCGAAGAGGCTGATGTCGTTGAAACCGCTGACCTTGACCAGTATGTCACGCTTCAAACTGCCTTCGACCTTGTCTTCCAACCCGGACATGACGAAGCCGCCGAGCGTCTCCGCGGAGTCCATGACGATTTCGGTGAAAAAGAACGCGACGATGATTAAGCCGAGCGACGACATGGTCGCCCGGACATCGCCCGTTGCCGGGTCGAATCGGGTGACGGTGTCGATGACGATTTTGAGTAGAAGGAGCGAAAGGGCGGGGCCGATACCCTGGAGTGCGTGGAGGAGGGTCACGCCCACTGCCTCTTTCGGCGCTACGCGTAGGATGCAACCGAGGCAACGCGAAAGGACCGCGGCGACCCTAATTTCCGCCGATCTATTTGTAGTTCGTTGCCCGGTGTTCGTATTCTGCGGCATACCGTCCTCCACATCACAGAGTAATCTCGGGTCCGACGCCCGATGAGAAGCCTATTTTCGAAGCGATAGAGTCGTCTCTTGTTCCGGTGCGGATGAACCTCGAAAGGAGTCGTTCGATCGTGTACCGTCGTACCGTTTCGGCTCCGCGAATATCCTTTTCATATTCGGCTGTTTTACGCGGCGTCACCGGGCATCGCGAATACGTGCTCAGCAAACTTCGCGAGTGGCAGTTCGCCATCGTGCCGGGTAAGTCGGGACGCAACATGAACGTGCCTGCATACTTTCCGGCGGTGCTCGCCTGAAATAAAAAAATCGTGTAGAATGACCGTAGCGGGTTCGTGCATTTTAGCACAAACTTTCGCTCCCGATTTTTTCTAAGGACAATTCACCGATGGCTACGATGCGTCAGATACGCTCCCGTATCAAGACCGCGAAAAATATTCAGCAGATTACCAAGGCGATGAAAATGGTCGCTGCGGCGCGTCTCAAGCGGGCACAGGACCGGGTACAATCCGCCCGCCCATACTCCGAGAAGATGCGCGAAATGATGGGATCGCTTGGTCGGGCTCTGGCGAGTAGCACAGTCACTAACCCCCTTCTGGAAGTGCGGGAGCCGGCACAACGCGCCGCCTTCCTGGTCATCTCGGCAGACCGGGGGTTGTGTGGATCTTACAGCACGAACCTGCTTAAAAAAGCGACCGAGGCTGTAAAGCCATACGCGCCGGAGGAAACCCGTGTCCTGCTCGTCGGACGCAAAGGGCAAGTATTTTTCCGCCGCCGCCCGAATCCGATCGTGGGCGAGTTCACGTTAAACATGACCGCGGTGACTTTCGCCGACGCGCAAGCCATCGGTCGCCAGGTGCGCCAGATGTACGTGAGCGGCGAAATCGATGTTCTTTATCTGGTGTACACCCGATTTCTTTCGGCTTTGACACAGAAACCGACCGTGGTACAACTCCTGCCGATCGTGGCGGAGGATGCACTCGCCGCAGCCGATCTGCCGACCGGCGGTGAGGAGTACCTTTTCGAGCCGGACGCCGAGGGGATTCTGGGGCGCCTTTTGCCGCGCTACGTAGACACCATCATCTATCAGGCGATGGCGGAGTCGGTTGCGAGTGAGCACGGGGCGCGCATGACGGCGATGAGTAGCGCGACAGACAACGCGAAGAAAATGATCTCGAACCTGACTCTGTCGCTGAACCGCGCACGGCAGGCGAAAATCACGACCGAACTCACCGAAATCGTTTCCGGCGCGGACGCCCTCAAGTAGCCGTCTTGCGGAGGCGAGCAACACGTGTTATACTGCCCGATGGCGTCCCCCGGGGCGCCGTCGGATTTTCAGAACAGGATACGCATGGACGAGGTTAGCGAGCAAGGCGAAAGCGCGGCGGAAGTCGTGCAGGACAAGATGAGTGAGTATCGCATTCTGGTCGCGCCGGTCGAGCAGGCGATTAAAGAACTGCAACACGCGCGCGGAATGCTCCGCGCGCGCGCGGAAAGCGAAATCCACGCCATCGCGCCGGCGCTCGCCGC
>JACMMA010000238.1 GCA_014379275.1 Armatimonadota bacterium
AACTCGGGACCGCACGGCTTCACCGAAATGCTGTACGCCTATACGTCGGCGACTGGCAACAACGGTTCGGCGTTCGCCGGCATCACGGCAAACACGCCGTTCTGGAACATCACGCTGGGACTCGCGATGCTGATCGGGCGGTTCCTGATGATCATCCCGCTCCTCGCCATCGCGGGAAGCCTGGCGAACAAGAAGTTCTCGCCGACCTCGGCGGGCACCTTCCCGACCGACGGCGGGACGTTCGTGATCTTGCTCGTCGGTGTGGTGATCATCGTCGGTGCGCTGACCTATTTGCCCGCGCTCGCGCTCGGTCCCATCGTGGAGCATTTCCTGATGAACGGTGGAAAGACATTCTGACGTTTGGCGTTCCCATGGTCTTCGCCGCTTGAAACCGGCGAAGGCCAACCGAAGAAAAATACGAGAATAATTTATGGCTGTAAGTGTACAAGAAAGACCCGCGCCGATGTCCGCCCCGACGGGCGGGGGCGGGTCACTCCGACCCAAAAATGCGCCGCAATCCATCTTCGCCGGAGGAATCTGGAAGCGTGCTATCGGGGAATCGTTCCTGAAGCTCGACCCGCGGACCGTGGCGAAAAACCCGGTCATGTTCGTGGTCGAGGTCGGATCGGTCCTGACCACGTTCTATTGGATTCGCGAGCTGGTGAGCGACGTGCCGAACGAGAACCCGCTGTTCACCGGGCAGGTGGCGATCTGGCTGTGGTTCACCGTGCTTTTCGCCAACTTCGCGGAAGCGATGGCGGAAGGGCGCGGCAAGGCGCAAGCCGATTCGCTCCGCAAGACGAAATCCGACGCCCAGGCACGTAAACTCGTCAACGGGCGCGAGGAACTCGTCTCCGGAACCGCACTCCGCAAAGACGACCGCGTCGTTTGCGAGGCGGGCAACATCATTCCCGGCGACGGTGTGGTGATCGAGGGCATCGCCTCCGTGGACGAATCGGCGATCACCGGTGAATCCGCGCCGGTGATCCGCGAATCGGGGGGTGACCGCGACGCGGTCACGGGCGGCACGAAAGTGCTTTCCGACCGCATCGTGATCCGCATCACCGCGAACCCGGGCGAATCGTTCATCGACCGCATGATCAGTCTGGTCGAGGGCGCGAAGCGGCAGAAAACGCCGAACGAGATCGCGCTGTCGATCCTGCTCGCAGGACTGACGGTCGTGTTCGTACTGGCTGTGGTGACACTGCTCCCCTACGCCGTGTATTCGGTTCGTTCGGCGGAACAGGGTATTGTGCCGACGATACCCGTACTGATAGCGCTCCTGGTCTGCTTGATCCCGACCACAATCGGCGGGTTGCTGTCCGCGATCGGAATCGCGGGCATGGACCGGGTTATGCAACATAACGTGCTCGCGATGTCGGGCAAAGCGGTCGAGGCGGCGGGCGACGTGAACACGCTCCTGTTGGATAAAACGGGAACGATCACGCTCGGCAACCGGCAAGCCGCGGAGTTTCTTCCGCTTCCCGGCGTTTCCATCGAGGATCTGGCGAACGCGGCGCAACTGTCGTCGCTCGCCGATGAGACCCCGGAAGGCCGTTCCATCGTCGTCCTCGCGAAGGAGAGATACAACCTGCGCGGACGCGAAATGAGCGGCACGGACGCGGAATTTGTTCCGTTTACGGCGCAAACCCGGATGTCCGGCGTGAATATCGACGGGATGCAGGTGAGAAAAGGCGCGACGCAATCCGTGCAAAACTGGATCACGGAAAAAGGCGGGCGCGTCCCGAAAGAACTCAGCGAGATAGCGGATGAGATCGGACGCAAGGGCGGTACCCCGCTCGCCGTC
>JACMMA010000239.1 GCA_014379275.1 Armatimonadota bacterium
CGTGGTCCGGCGCGACCATCAATCGGAAGGGCTGCTTCTTTTCCGCGAAACCCGCCAGTAGTGGCCCGACGACATACTTGTCGATGTCCTCGATGGCGCGGATCTTGTGCTCGATGTTGCCTTCATGCCCGGACTCGTCCGGCGACTCGACGTGCAGGAACAGGAAGTCCGCCCCGCCCGCGAAAAGCGCGTGCAGTCCGTATTCCGCTTTGCCGCGATAGTTCGTGTCGATATAACCGGTCGCGCCGGGAACATCCACAACGCGGATTCGGGCGCACCGGGCGAGACCGCGCAGCAGGTCCACGGCGGTAATCATCGCGCCTGATTTGCCGCGTTCGGCGGCAAAGTCGGGGAGCGTGGTCGGTCGTCCCTGTCCCCAGGGCCAGATCGTGTTCGCGACCGGCTTGCCGTCGTCGCGGCGGCGCCGGTTGACCGGGTGATTGTCGAGCAGGTCGAGCGAATCGTACACCAGACGGCGCAGTTCGTTCTCCATATCCCCGGTCGGCAGGTACGGCGCGAGCGGCTTGTTCTGTATATCGTGCGGCGGCGTAGTCGAAAGGTTGACCGAACCATCGGTAACGCGCAGGATATGGCGGTATGAAACGCCGGGGAAGAACGCGAACAACCGCGACCCCAGCTTTTCGCTGACGAGCGCGATCAGTTCGCGGGCTTCTTCGGTGGAGATGTGACCGGACGAGTAATCCAGCAACGTCTCGCCGTCGGTAGTGACCAGCGACGCGCGGTACAGGGCGTCCCGGTCCGCCATCGGCACTTCGAGTGCGGCGGCTTCGAGTGGTCCCCGCCCCGTGTAATACTTCGATGGTTCGTAGCCGAGAAGACTCATGTTGGCGACGTCGGAACCGGGGTACATCCCTTCCGGCACCGTGAGGACGGAGCCGACCTTGCCTTTCGCGGCGAGGCTATCAAGATTTGGGGTCCGGGCGACTTCGAGGGGCGTTTTGCCGTCGAGCTCCGGCAGAGGATCGTCCGCCGCGCCGTCGGGAACGAGAAAAACATATTTCATCGCGCTAAGTATACCGCGACCCGGCGGCGTGTGATTGCTTTGCGTGAAAGATGTCCGGGAGACGGGGCACCGTGGCATTCATGCCCCAGTGAAACCCATGCCACGCCGACGCACCATGATCAACCAGACGCTACAGCGACGCTCGGTAGGTAAGGAATCTCTGTACTCAGTGTCGAAAAATCAGCCATGCCAACCAAAATTCGCCTCGCCCCCCGCGCCTGGGCTGTTTCTTGCCGCATAGCCGTATCATATACGGTCGCGACCGCCGGTGTCGCGCCATGGTTCGGTTTCCCTGCCGACGCGCAAACGCCGCCGAAAACGCGCCCGATAGTGATTGCCGCTGTAGGCGATATTATGCTCGGTAGCACCTACCCGGACCGGCGTGACCTGCCGCCCGCTGGTGGGGCGATGCTCCTCGCCGACGTCGCCCCAATCTTGCGGCGGGCAGATCTGACATTTGGCAACCTGGAAGGGCCGCTCGCAGATGGTGGCAAACCGGCGAAGAAGACCGGCGCGAACAGTTATGCCTTTCGCGTACCGACCGTGTACGGGAAGCATCTGCAAACGGCGGGCTTCGACGTGCTTTCCTGTGCCAACAACCATGCCAACGACTTCGGGGTGTCCGGGCGCGTTTCTACCCGGCGGACATTAGACGCCTTAGGGATCGCGCATGCGGGGAGCGAGCGGGATGACATCGCCTATCTGAACGTGCAAGGGAAGCGGGTCGCGGTGCTCGCCTTCGCCACCGGGAGCGTTCCGGCGAACCTGAACGACATTCCCGGCGCGGTGCGCCGCGTCCGAGACGCGTCCCCGCAGGCGGACCTGGTGATCGTCTCGTTTCACGGTGGCGCGGAGGGCAGTGGCTATCAGCACGTGCCGCGCGGGGGCGAGACGTATCTGGGCGAGAAGCGCGGGAACCTGCGCGGGTTCAGTCATGCGGTCATCGACGCCGGGGCGGATCTTGTGATCGGGCACGGTCCGCACGTGGTCCGTGGGATGGAAGTGTACCGCGACCGCCTGATCGCCTACTCGCTGGGTAATTTCGCGACGTATGGCAAGTTTGGTCTCTCGGGGCCGACGGGGATGGCACCGATTCTGGAAGCGCACCTCGACCCCGAAACCGGGAAGTTCGTGGGAGGAAGGGTTCATCCGGCACGCCAGACGAAGCCCGGCGGACCCCGACGCGACAAAACGGGTGCGGTGTTGCCCCTGCTCCGCGATCTGTCCCGCGCCGACTTCGGGAAGACCGCCGTTCAGATTCGCCCGGACGGGACGTTGTTGCCGCCGGTGCGGACGTTAAAACGTCCGAACAGGAGATAGCGGCTTCTTTGTTGTATGTAGGAAACAGTCGCCAAAAACCGGTTTATATTCCGGTTGTACCGGTGACGAAACCGAATACAGGAAACGCGGAAGAAACAATCTGATATGAACACAGTGACAATGACAGTCCGAACGAGCGAGACGGGATCGGTCATCAACCCCAACATCTACGGACATTTTGCCGAACACCTGGGTGGCTGTATCTACGGCGGGTTCTGGGTCGGCGAGGACAGCACGATCCCGAACACGCGCGGCATCCGAAATGATGTCGTAGACGCCCTGAAAAAACTCAGTATTCCGGTGTTGCGCTGGCCCGGCGGCTGTTTCGCCGACGAGTACCACTGGCAGGACGGGATCGGACCGCGCGAGAACCGCCCGGCGATGGTGAACACTCACTGGGGCGGCGTGGTCGAGAACAACCACTTCGGCACGCACGAATTCATGGATTTATGTTCCTTGCTCGAAACGGAACCGTATATCTGCGGCAACGTCGGAAGCGGCTCGCCGCAGGAGATGATGAACTGGGTCGAGTACCTGACATCCGATGGCGAGTCCCCGATGGCGAACCTGCGGCGACAGAACGGACGCGCCGAGCCGTGGAAACTGACCTATTTCGGCGTCGGGAACGAGAG
>JACMMA010000240.1 GCA_014379275.1 Armatimonadota bacterium
CCCGGCATCATGGCGCGTCTTCTGGCGGCGCTCGCCCGTTCCGGCGTTCCGGTGTACCAGACGGCGGATTCGGCGTACTCGATCTCGGCCCTGATCCCCGAAGCGGACGCAACCACGGCGGTACGGGTGCTTCATCACGAATTCGGGTTGAGCGGCGGTGGCAAGTAGGCGGCGAGACCTAGTCTCTGCAACGAGCAAGCAGCAGACACACGTCGTCATTAAACGAGCCGCAGAAGGCGCGCGCATCCTGCACAATAGCTTGCCCCATCCCGGAAATAGAGGGATTTGAGGCATTTTTCAGGGCTATATCTAACAACCCGTCGTAGCCCAGAAACGCATTGTCCCGCCGCGCTTCGGTGAGCCCGTCGGTGGTCATTATCAAGGTGTCGCCGGAATGTAGCGTGATCTGAACATTCTTGAACGGCTCGTCGCGCTGAATCCCCAGTGTTAAACCAGCCGCCGTGACCGCTTCCGCGTACCCCGGCGCGCGTAGTATCGCGACCGGTTCCGCTCCCGCGGCGGCAACAGTTATCGTACCCGTCTCGGGATCTACCACGGCGAGGGAAAGCGCGGAAAGCGACAGGGTTGTAAGGATATCCGCCCCGTCAAGCGCATTCTTGCCTCGCATAATGTCGCACAAATAGTTGTTTAAACGGAACAGCGTTTGCGCCGGGTCGGGATTCTCGCCGATGAATGCGTGGAGCACCTCTTTCAATCGTCCCGCGAGTGCCGCCGCTTGCAACCCCTTACCCATCACATCGCCGACGCATAACACGATTTGCTGGCTGCCCGCTGGTTTGCTGTGTACGAAGGCGTCGAAGAAGTCCCCGCCGACTTCGGCTTCCGCCAAGGCGGGTTCGTATAAAGCCACCAAGGACAGGCCGGGGAATGCATCCTCGCTGAAGTTGGTTCGGAGCGGACGTTGCAGAAACTCGGTGATACGTTGCTCCCGTTGTAACGCCTCTGCTTGTAGCACCTCCGCCCGTCTGCGCTCGGTGACGTCGCGGAGGTTACACTGGATTACCGTTCCGCCACTCTCATCATAAACGTTGCCGACCAACTCCACGGTGCGATCGGTTCCCGTACGGGAATGTAATGGCAAACTTTCGTAATGGACATAGTGATCCCTTCGGATACTATCAAACACAGCGCGGCTTCTCTCCTTATCGGCGAACAAACCGACCTCGAAAAACTCCTTGCCCACGAGCGCGTCATGCGGTACTCCGAGCAATTCGGTGACGAAGGGATTGGCTTCCGTGATGACTCCGGTATGGATGTCGAGCAGGAGTATGCCATCGCGCGCCGCCTCGAACAAACGCCGGTAGCGACGCTCCGACTGCGCGATGCTTTCCTCCGACCGTTTGCGCTCGGATACGTCCTCGACGATGCACCGTACAAGATCTGGCGTATCATCGGGACCGACGATCACGGCGGCGCGGCTATGTACCCAAATGACTCGCCCATCGCCTGTTAGGATGCGGAACTCATGCTCGTGAGCACGCCGCTCTCGAATGGCCGCGTACAAATAGGTCAACACAACAGAGCGGTCGTCCGGGTGGATCGTGCGCCGCCAGAAGCCCCTTTGTTTCAGCAAGGTCCGCTCGTAGCCTAATATCGACTCCGCTTGCTCACTGAGAAACAGAATCTCGCCGGTCTGTACGCTTATCTCGCAAATTACGGCGTCCAACCCGTTCACTAGCGCGGCGAGTCGTTGCTCGGCTTTCGTCGCGATTTCCGCTAATTCGTGTTGCTGGACACTGGCGATCACCAATTTTTCGTTGATGTCACGCAGTATTTCGCCCGGAAAATTGGTGTCTATAGGTATCCTCTGATTCACAGACGATCCTCCTTTGTTCGACCCGATGCCGGTAGCGCGATAATACATCAGGATACTTTTTGCGTCCCTGACTGTTCCCCCTCAACATCATCCTATCTAACCATCCGAACCGTATTCGAGAGGGCTGTTGGCGGCCCGACTTTTGGGAAACCCGGTCAGGATGCCACTGTAGTCGTGTAACGTGTCACCGATGACGATGCCTTTTTTCGTGACCTCGTACCGGCGGAGTTCCTTGCTGTGGTTGCCATGCCTCGTTTTCACCACTGCGGTTATTCGTTCCAATCGCCCTTCCAACTCGACATAACGTTGCAAAATAATCACGTCGGTCAGGAAGGAGATGTCGTGCGTGGCGAGGCGCACATCGGTCAATATACTGCCCATTTCGACCGTGTTGACTATCGTGACGCCGATCGCGGTCAGGGCGAAAACC
>JACMMA010000241.1 GCA_014379275.1 Armatimonadota bacterium
ACTCGGGCTTTCCGACCGGCGCAAACAGGAACAGAAGACGTGGTTTCTGTCGCTGATCCCGGAGCCGGGCGTTTTACAGGAAATGCAATCCGTCCAGGGGGGCGGAATGCCTTCGGTGACGGGCGCGAACAACGAGCCGAACAGGATTACCGTTTCGTCCGAGCAGGTACGTGTTCGGGTTATTCGCTCCATGGAGTGGTGGTACCGGCGGGGATCCCAGGGTAGCTACAACGGCTACGGGGATAGCGATAATGCCGGGCGACAACCCGGACAACGGTATTGGGAGCAGGTCAGCGAGGGGCAAGGGCAGCAGACCGCGGAGTCCTACCGCGACCGCCTTAAAGACGCGGTGCGCGTCGAAAAACCGAACCGTCTGCAAAAAGGAGACCTGACGTTCAACAGCGCCCCGCTTTTCGGCAAAACGATCTCGCTCGCGGGCGCGAAGACCCTCGGCGACCTGGTCCAGCGCGTCGCGGAAGCGACCGGCATCGAACTGTACGCCGACCGCCGATTGACCGGCATTCCCGTGACGATCCTCGGAAGTCAGGACGCGACGGCGGACGCGGCCGATGTCATGAAAGCCCTTTGCCTGGCCACGACCGGCACCATCCGGAAAGTGACCGACGGTCAGACCAACGAAAGCGTCTACCTCCTCGCGGGCGATCACGACGCACTGATGCCGCCCCGGTTGCGACTCGCGGAATGGGCGAGCGACGTGGAAGCACTTCTCGGTGCGGAGCAGACGACGTTCCAGAAGACGGCCATGGAGGGCGGCGTCGTACAGGGGATCGGAATGTCGGAGAATGCGGCGGAACAGATCAATGACAGCGTTATGAAGATGGCGGAGGAGCGCATCACCGACCCGAACCGATATCAGAGTAACAACAGCGGTTTCATCCCGATACCGGTCGCCGCGTTACCGCCGGCGGGACAGGCGAGGGTGCGTCGCGATTTGGAACGGAGCCAGGAATATTCTTCCGGTAACGAGACCCTGCTGGACGACAAAAATGTCTACGCGCAGTTTTCCGTCAAAACACAACTGCTCGTTCCCGGCTATGGCGCTTTCCGCGGTCCCAACCTGACCAGTTTGGACAACCTTCTGAAGCAAAAGCCTTCCCCGCCCGCGCCGCCGCGACCGGTTCCGCCGCCGGGCGCGATCGCACTACCACCCCCTCTGCAAAAATTCGCCGCACTGAAAGTCGTGCTGAAGAGCGATGAGGAGGCGGAATCCGCGGCGAAGTGGGCGGAGCGACGTGGCTTTTCCGCACTGTTCGTTCGAGTGACTCTCTGGGACGACACCGAATCGGAACGCCTTTCCCGCCTTGTGACCATCGGCGATAAGCACGGCGTCAAAATCTATCCCGTCGTCTCGCTTCTGCGGGTACCCCCGGCGGAGTCGGCAAAGAAAGAGGTTCCGCCGCATTGCCTCGCGCGGGCAAGAAACATATTCGGGGAAACCTTGCGCGAATACGCGTACCGGCGCAGGGATGCCCCGGCACTTCTCGCCCGCAAGTACGAGGCGGATCAGATCGCCCCCTACCAGGTCGCGGATTGGTTGGACGCCTCCGACGACGGCGTCCGGAAAACGATATCCGACCGACTCGCTACGCTCGCCAAAATACCGGGCATTGGGGGGATGGTATGGGAAGATGTCGCCGCACCCGGAACGGCGGTCGCTGGTTACTCGTGGTCTGGCGGAGCCATCGCCGGGCGGCACGCGGGGTTCACCGACGCGCTACGTGTCGCCTTCATCCGGCAGGAGAATGCGGACCCGTTAGATTTGTCGCCATCCAGCGATGTCGGTCCTTACATAGATTGGTCATCGGGCGAAGCATCGCCATTGCTAGGTAACGAGTGGGAATTGCGCGAGCGCTTCCGGCAAAATCCGGCGCACCGAAAAGACGCCACCGGGGTATGGAAAGCGGAAAAGGCGACCAATTCCAACGACTATAATCTCGCCTCCACGGCGTGGAACGCGTTGGTGCGTGAAAAGAACCGAAACTCGATCGGGGCGATACGCAAAGAGGCGAAGTTGCCCGCCACGCTCTCGATCTATCTCGAATCCCCCACCGAACCCGGGGTCAATAACTTCTCACAATGGATCGCACCCTGGGACGCGTCGGAGCCGCTGATGCCGAAGGAAATGGGCAAGATCCCCCTCCTGCCGGTCCCAATACGCCGGGATAGCACGGCGGTGTCTGTCCGAACGGTTTTAGGTACACAGTTAATACGGCGGCTTGGTAAAGGGAAGACACCGGTATTCGCAGGCTTGGTGATCGATCTGACTCCCGGACCGCTCAACGAAGGGTTGTCGCTCCTGTCTCCGCTGGCAACTATGACGAAATGAAAAATCGGTTTGCGGGCATGTTTATTGCGTCATCAGTTCCTGAAATCTCGCCCGAACCTGTGAAAAGTACGGTATACAGGAGGGGCGAAAAGCGATAGTGCGGGAGGCGATAGACTTTTGTTTGGTGACAGTAAATTCGTTTGGCGGATAGCATTGGCGGCGGCGATCGTCGCGGTAGGGATCAACATTTCTATCGGAGCGGCACCGGTCGTTTTGCAAACGCCCCCCGGGGTGACCTCCGTATGGCGGGCACGGGCGGAAGCAAGACAGGGCGACAACGGCGCGGGCGAAGTGTATGTAAACGATGTTTTAGTGATTCGTTTGCGTACCACGTCCGGTAGTTTCGGGCCGATCCGTCGCGCGGAGATCGCCGCCGAACGGTTGAATATCGCAATCGCTGGCGGGTTGACGGCGGGCGACGTTGTCGCCGACACGCGCACCGATCCGGTGACGCCGCGATTAAAAGGGGCGGGCCAGATCATCGCGTCAGCGGATAAAACCGAGGCGAGGGTCAGCGGATCTTCCCCGACTGCGGTCGTAAGGGGTTGGGCTTCCGCGTTACGCTCCGCGTTGGCGATCCGCGGACTTGCGGCAAGCGACGGCGACATTTTAGTGCCGCTCGGCGAAACCCGATCGCTCCGGCTTTCCGGCGCTGCCCGGGGAACATTGACTATCGGTTCCGTCTCCGGCGCGGCGACGTTGCCGGGCGAAGCGCCGGTCGGCGGCGACACCCCCGAACCCGAGCTTACCCCCCGCCCCAACCCGGTGGTCGCCCTGTCGAACGACACCGGGAACGAAAACGTACTCACCCTCCGTGGTCTCGCGGCAGGGCGCGAGACGTTGACGTTCGAGCGAGAGGGGGCAATCGCTTCCGTCGTTGTTCGTGTGCAGCCGTATGCGGGACGGTTCAACACACCAAAGCCCGTGATCGTAACCGGGCGCGGCGTTGCGATCGAGCGTGTCGCTCGGTACGCCACCGCTGCCGCACTCCGTTCGGCGACCATGACGCCGGGGGGGATAGCGCGGGTGCAAACCGATTCCGTCAGCGTCGCGATGCCGCTCGCGCCGGGTGCACAGAGCACCGTTACCGTACCCGTCACCCTCAGTGGACCGGATATGATCGGGGTCAGCCGTACCGTGAGTGTTCCGCTACGGAACGAGTCGTTGTCTGCCGTGCTGACCGATAACCTGATGTACTCCAATGACCCGGAGCGCGTCACCCGATTCGGCACCTTGTTTACAGCACGCATTCCGATCATTTCTCCGACCACGCCGTCCGCGACGCGCCTTTTATTTCATCACCAGTCCGCACTCTCTCAGACTGCCTGGTTTACCGTAGAATTGATGAACGATTCTAACGCCCCCTCGACGGTGCAAATCGTCGGCGGCGGGTCCGGTCCGGTGCGGGATACGGTCTGGGTCGGCTTCCGCGCCGGCTCTGATTTCGTCCGCGATTACCTCGCCGACGCCGGGCTGATCGTTGAGATTCCGGCGAAGTCTCGTATCGCCCTGTTGTCTACGCGCCTTCCGGCGGGCACGACAGTCTCCGGGTTGATGCAGATACGCCCGCTTTCTGGCAGTCTGCCACTCGTGCGCGTTTCCGCCGACCAGGTCGGGGATGTTCGCACACAGTCCGAAGCATGGCAACCCTCACCGCTGCTCCCAAACGAGTTCGCGGCCGGGGGCACCACTCTCGCGTATCCTCTCTCGGAGCATATCTATCCGCAACCGATCAAACGCATCACCGCACGGTATGAGATCGGCGGCAACTGGGCGTTCGTCGGATTAGGCGGGGACCCGCTCGAAGCCACACAGAATATGGATAAAAAACTGTACGGCAACTATGGGGTCTGGTACGAGATCACCGCGACGGTACATAACCCGACCGACAAACGGACGAAGGCACGGGCGGTTTTCGTTCCCTCGGCGGGGCTCGCGGGCGGTGTTTTCCTTGTGGACGGCAAATACGTCGAGGTGCCACAAACTAATCTGCCGAAAGAGCCGACGCTGGCGTCGTACACGCTCGAACCGGGCGAGACGCGCACGATCAAGATTACCACCCTTCCGCTTTCCGGCTCCAACTATCCGGCACGGATCGTGATCCGCCCTTGACCGGTTGGCGGGTAGCGGACAGGTGATGCACGGGTGGGGGAAATGAGGCTGTTGCGAAAGGGTTTCCGCGCCGATAATTCCGGGAGGGGGATCGGTCCCTCATCGGACTACAGGGCATGGACCGCTAACGATTAACTATGCAGGGACGAGAACTCGGTTGTAAAACGCTTGGCTGCGGCGCGGGGATTCTACTCGTCATGCTGTGTTTCAATGCCATGATCTCCGCCACAGAGGAAATCGCTCAGCAAGCGAAAGCGGGGCGAGTGATGCGCGTCACGCAAACCACCGCGCAAAATCTGCAAGCCGTGGCGATTTCCGTCGCATCGTATGAAGCCGAAACCGGGCATTTGCCGGCGACGACTTCGCACGACGCTTTCAAAACTGCGCTTTCGCCGAAGTTCCTTACGGACACCAGTGTGCTCGTTGAAAGTGGGACGGATAAGCCATTCTCGTTAAATCCTGCCGTGTCCGGAAAGAAACGCGGCAAAATCGAGACGCCGGGGAACGTTTTTCTTCTCGCTACCGGACCGAATGCTAAGGGAACGCGAACGGTTTTATTTCTGTCGGGCGAGGTGCGAGAACTCGGTGCCGACGGGTGGGATTCGCTCACCGCGCCGCAAAAGCCGCGACCCGTGCCCGCTGAAAAGTCAGCGCCGGTAGCCAGTCCCGCTCCATCTCCGCGATAGCGTCCGGCGAGAGCGCATACACGCCGCGCCCTTCACGCACAAACCAACCGTAGACATTTTTGAACAGCATGTCACCCGCTTTTCGTGTCGCGCCGTGAACGCACAGCTGCGCGGGCGAGGAATTGCCATGCGCTTCCAGACACGCCGCGAGGAAGATCGCCTGCTCGCGGTACGCCGTGGTTCGTTTGACCCCGGTCGTACCGCCGACATTATAATCGCCCGAACGCCCGGCGATCTCGCGCAGGATCGTTTGCCGCTTTCGGGGGCGCGGCTTCGGCTTCGCTTCGGTGACGGGATCGAGCGACACCTCGACGCGGGGCGGTATGTCCGGTTCGGGCGCGAAATGAACCAGGATCAAGCCGATCTGTAGCCGTTTCAGCAACGCCTCGATACCGCGCCGTCGCTTGTCGTAGCGCGACGATCTGGCGAACGTTCCCTCGGCGGGCAGCCCGACATAGACCGCGTCCGCGATTGTCTGCCGCTCCACGGCTTGTATCAGCAGATCTATCGAGAACGCCGTTTTCAGTTCCACGACGGTAAGGAAATCGTCGCGCGTGGCAGTAATGTCGCAGTTTTTGACCTCGGCGCGGACGGTGTAGCCCTGCGCCGCGAGAAACTCGGTAACGGGGGCGGACAGGTCACACTCAAGGCGTTTCGGGGCGGGAGTAACGGCAATCTTTTTCGCGGTTGGCACGAGATTATCTTATCGTATTCGGCGTGTCGCACAAATGGTGTACAATAGTAGCCTAGGAGGATATTATGTCCCAGACACGTACCGTGCCGGTGAAAAACGACCGGGTTTATCTCCGCACTACACGCGAGCAGAAAGATCTATTACGCCGCGCGGCGGATATACGGCACCAACAAACTACCGAGTTCGTGCTGAAAGCGTCGCTGGACGCCGCCGAAGAAGTGATTGCACAGGAGGAGCGCATTATCATGTCAGAGCGTGACTTCGCCCACTTCGTTGAACTGATCGAAAACCCGAAACCGCCTACGGAAAACTTGCGAAAGATGATGGCGGAATATGACGCGTTGAAACTCGCTCACCCGGAAGCCAGTCTGTGAGCATTCCCTTTGTTTTCGAGCGTTTAGGAGCGCATCACGACCGACAGGGTTTCGATTGCGGCAAAACCCGTTTGAACGATTTCCTGCAACGGCAAGCCCGTCAGAACGCCAGCCGAAATGTCGGCGTGACGCATGTCGCGGTTCCCGGCGGCGGGGACAGCAAGATCCTGGCATACTACACCCTGCTGGTGCGTGAGATTGACGCGATGATTATTCCCACCAAGAAGCTTCCCAAAGGCGCGATTGGCATCGCTTTGCTAGGTCGTTTGGCGGTGGATCAAACGGCGCAGGGTCAGGGATTGGGCAAACTGTGTTTATCACGTGCCATGCGACAGGTAGAGACGGCGTCGCGTGATATGGGTATTTTCGCGCTGATGCTGGACGCGATGGACGAGGAAGCCCGCGCCTGGTATTCGGGATTGGACGTCGGATTCGAAACCTTGCTCGATGATCCGAACCATCTTTGCCTGCCGGTCGACACAATCCGCCAATTGATTGTGCCATAGACGAGGTCAATCACTCTGGATGCACTCGACGGATACCTTATCGTCTCCGACAATCGGTTTATTTTGGGCGGATAACACGCCGATATTGCATCTCCCGTGCTTCACCGAATCGTGCACGCTGATTGCGACGGTAAAGGGGCGTCACGCCGGGGTCGCGTTTGATTTCCGTGCCCTGCCACACATCAGGCGGTGAGATGAGGCGGCAGGCGACAATATAGCGTTCGTCGGATTGGATCGCTCGGACACGACCAGTGACCTGTTGCCACTCGTCATCGGGGAGATGTTCGCCGAAACTTTCGCGCCGCACAAAATAAACCGCGCGGCGGACACCCTCGGGATATGTCGCCAGCATTTCTTCAAGAACCCGGAAGAAGTATTGCCAGTCCAATTTTGGTGCGAGGTGCCGCACGTACAGTCTGATGCTTTGCGGGTCTGCCGTTAGCAAACCGTCACGAAGGAAGGTTTCGCAGTAGTCAAGACTGTCTATACACCAGTATACGAGGATCAATGCCCTGGGGAAATTCACCGCATGAAGATCCTTCAGTATTCGGAACCGTGCTTCCTCCGGCAGACTACGCAGGTCACGACACAAACGCGACTCGTGCACCCATGTGTCCGCTTTCATGTCATAGTCCCGGATTCTTCCGCGCACGGCTTCCTCACCTAATGGCTTCCGCATGGCGTCAGTTTACCCGGATCGATCCGGAGGCGCTTCAGGACGGGCTGTGCAGTCCCCGTCTCAACGATGTCGGCGTAACTCAGGAGCCGTTTCGCGCCGTCTGTTCCGGTGTTCCAGTCCTGCGTTCACTTTCCGACACACTCTATCCTGTGCCGGCCAGAGTGGGATCTTCCGAAGGTTAATATATCGGCGCATCGAGGGCGAGACGTGGGCAAGATCCGTGTCGTCGATGGAATGCGGTTCCCTCCGTCATTTCTGGACGTCAGGATGGATGACCTCGACGATGACACTTCGCACGCGCCGCGGTATGCTCTATCATTCGAGAACCCTGCCTGATGACGAGACTCAGTCACCGGGCAGGGTATCAACCTATCGGAGCTAACCCGCCGTCACGAGCACTTTCTCTTCTGTCGCGGTCTGCGCTTTCGGGAGTACCGATCCGGGATCGAAACCGGGCAACGGCGGGAGCACTCCGAGCTGCCGCGCCATTTCCAGATCGTCGCGGCAGGCATAGTGCTCGTGGATCGCCCCATCCCGCACACGGTAAACATGGATGTGGTCCGCGGAGAACTCTTTCCCAGTGGGCGGTATGCCCATCAGCACGCCGCCATTCACCGGCAGTCTGCTGACTCCCCGGTGCGTTCCGCTAAAGCGCATGCGCAGGGTGACCCATTCCCCCTCCGCCGTTGCCAGAAGCGGATCAAAACGGGCATCCGGGAACGTCTCGGTGATGTCCAGAAGTATAGACCGGACCATCCCACGGTCCACGCGAAAGCCGTGATTGACCACCTTTTCCGCGAAGAACGCCACACAGCCGTCTACGTCCCCCTCGTTGAGCCGTGCGTTCATTCGGAGTGCGAAATCCTTGTTTTTTTCTTCGAGGCTGACAGAGCCATTTTGTTGCATACTCATCGATTGTTTTACCTATCTTAATTTTGTGTTTCGGCGGGGCGAGATGTTTCGTCTGCGCCACACGGGAAACCCTAACAGGGTATCGTTTGAGAGCATGGATCGGGAACTGGCGTTAGGCAGGAGAAGGAGGGTAACCGAGGGCGGGGGACGACCGGACAAAAGACAGACTGGCTGCTTTTAAGCGATTTCATGTTCCTGTCATGTGGCCCTTTGTATCTTGCTTTTGTGCTACAACGGTGTAGCGGTTGCCTGGTTTGGTTAGGCGGGGTGGGCCGTCGCCGCGTCGGCGGTATGCGAGAGTCGCCCGAGCGACGTTGCGTGAGTTCGACGCATCGCTCTCCAGCGTACGACGCTTCACCCTTCAGTACCGGACGCAGAAACATCTGCGGAGCAAGTCGGCACCGGGATCAGCCGTGTACCTCGACCCTCAACAGTTCGCCCTTTTTCGTAAAGTCAGAAATCAGCACGTGGCCACCGTAAAGCATATCGTCGTCGTACCAGATGGTGAAATCCGTGTCTCCCTCTTCGGAGGGTTTCGGCGCGGAGAGAATGTCAATATTTTCCGCCGCGAGTCGCTCCGCGAACGCCTCGGCGGGAAGGTTTTGATCCTCTTCGTTTTCCGACCAGACATCGCCGCGCATCCGTTCTGCGACCGCGAGGCGTAGTCGTTTGTCGTTCGCTATGATCCAGGAAAATCGCTCTCGCAACGCGTCGGGGATCTCTTCCGTCTCTTCCGGAGCACTGATGTGAAGCGTTGTTTTTTTGCGGGATGAAAGAGAAACGTCCCCCGCCCAATCACTGTCATCCCAGCTCAGTTTGCCCATCACCGGGTCGGTTATCGTTTTACTCATTCGATTCAGCTGTGCCCTTCTAACCGTTCAAAGCGATATCTTTCACATCGCCCTGAGTATTCATTTCCACATCCACCGAATGACCGCCGAATAAATCGCCGTCTTTGAAATGCACCATGATTGTTGGTTCGCCAAGGAAGCCGGTTTGTAGCGTTACGCCCTCTACAGACAAACGCCCGCCAATTTCTTCATCCGGCAGTGAATGGCTCGGCTCGACCTTGCGATAACGGGCGACACAGAACGTTGCCGCGGCGTCACGCACATGCGGTAGCGTATCCACCACGGTTTGCCACTGTGACCGTGCCTCTGGCAACGCATCAGCAGGCTCGCTCCTGTCGTCGCCCGTGCTAATAATTACTTCGACAGATTCCGTGCTGGTGAGTCGTGCCGTTCCCTGCCATTCGCGGTACTCGCTGTTCCAGGTTAGCATACCGAGGGTCACATCATTTAGCGTTAGCGGCTTCATAATTCGCAACTACTTTACCCGGAACGACGGCATCTCACCCCTGCTCGAAGGGCGTCCCCAGAGCGGCAGGCGATTTGCCCTTCGCGCCGCGCACTGCCAGCGCGACGAGCGTCAGGACATACGGTATGGCCAAGAATAGCGGATATGGTATCTTCGGGAACACCTGTTTTGCCTGTAGTGTGAGTTGCAGGGTGTCGGCGGCGGCGAACAGGAGTGATGCGCCGAGTGCGCCGAGCGGGTTCCAGCGCCCGAATACCACCACCGCCAGCGCGATAAAACCGCGCCCTCCGGTAATCCCCTCCGTGAAAGAGTTCCCGATGCCGATGGAAAGTGCCGCGCCACCCAGACCACATAGACCGCCCACGGCAAGCGTTACCACAAAGCGGACCAGGCTCACCCGCGCGCCCGCGGCCGCCGCGGCCGCCGGGACTTCGCCGGTGGCACGCACCATCAAACCGAGCCGCGTGCGGAACAGGAGATAGTACGTCGCCGGGGCGAGCACGAGCGCGAACAGGGTTAATGCGTTCAAGCCGCCCCCGCCCTGCCCGAGCAGTAGCGGCAGGCCCGGCGCGGTTTTCCCCATCCCGGGACCGTCTAGCCAGGCGCGATACCAGACACCGGTCAAACCAAGCGCGAGGAAGTTGAGCGTTGTTCCGAC
This sequence comes from Armatimonadota bacterium, assembly GCA_014379275.1. Lineage (GTDB taxonomy): Bacteria > Armatimonadota > Armatimonadia > Armatimonadales > Armatimonadaceae > JACMIU01. The sequence goes on from JACMMA010000241.1 coordinate 10,286, forward strand.
AATGACCTGATCACGCCGGAGCGTGATGGCAAACAAACCGAACAGTGCGGCTCCGGCGATTCCGGCAACAAGTGCGGCGAGTACCCCCAGGAATGGGGAACCGGTCACGACCGCGACGACCACGGCGGTCAGTGCGCCGAGAACCATTAAGCCTTCCAGACCGATATTTATCACCCCCGAACGTTCGCCCCAGATTCCGCCCAGAGCGGCCAGCAGCACTGGCGCGGAGGCGGTCAGCGTCTGCGCGACGAAGCCGATGTCAAGCATCTGCACCCCCCGCTCGCGCCCCGCCGCCGCCTTTGCGCCCGCGCAGATAGCCGAACGCGAGTAGCGCGAACAGCACCACCGCTTGCATCACTTGAATCACTACCGGCGAAACGCCCGCCGTTTGCACCGACGATGAACCCGCGGTGAGCGCACCGAAGAAAAGGGCGGTGACAACGATCCAACCCGGGGATAGATTCGCCAACAGCGCCACCGCGATCGCCGTGTAGCCGTAGCCCCCGGAAAAGCGGTCGCCGAGGAAATACGTCACGCCGCACACCTGAATCGCTCCCGCAAGCCCGGCAAGGGCGCCCGACAGCAGGAACGTTTTCATCAGGGTTTTACGGACCGATATTCCGGCAAGTTCGGCGGCACCCGCCCCCGCCCCGACGGCGCGGAGGGCGAACCCGCCCGCCGTAAAGCGCAGATAAAACCAGATCAGTACCGTTACGACTAGCGCAATAAAGACCCCGGCATGGAGCCGCGTCGCGGGCAAGTCGCCGGTCGCCGGCAGTAGCAGGAGCAGACGCGCCGGAATATTCATCCGGTCTGACTGCGGATAATACTTCGCCGATTCCTGGAGCGGTCCGCGCACGGCGTACGCTAAGAGTTGGACGGCGACGAAGTTCAGAAGCAGTGTTGACAGTACTTCCTGTACGCCGCGATAGATTTTTAGCACCGCGGCAATCCCCGCCCAGAGCGCGCCCGCACTTGCCCCGGCGACAAGGCACAGTAAAAGTTGCACGGACGGCGGGAGCGGTCGGGTGCCGACGGCGACCGCCGCCATCGCTCCGACCACGAGTTGTCCTTCCGCACCGATGTTGAACAACCGACACCGAAACGAAATGGCGACCGCAAGCCCCGTCAACAGAAGTGGTGTCGCCTGAATCACGGTCTCCACAAGATTGTAGCGCGACCCGAACGCCCCTTTGCCCAGTGCCGCCGCGACGGCGACCGGCGACGCACCCGCCGCCCGGACGATTCCGGCGAGAACGACGGCACCACAGGCCAGGCAGAGCAAAAAGAGGAGGATATCACGCACGGTCTTATTCACGGGAGGAACCTCCCATCAGCAGGCCGATCCGGTCCCGGGGGGTGGTCGGCGCGACGACGCCGGTGAATCGTCCTTCGTAGAGCACCCCGACCGAGTGCGTGGTGAGTGTCAGGACCTCGGAAAGCTCGGTAGAGATCAACACCACCGCCGCACCCGCCGATTGCGCTTGCCGCAGGGCGTTGTGAACATACGCGATCGCGCCGACATCCAGGCCGCGTGTCGGGTTGACCGCGATAATGACCTTCGGGGTTGTGGATAGCGCACGGGCAATGACCACTTTCTGCTGGTTCCCGCCGGATAAGTCGCGCACAGGAGAGCTCGCACCCGTCGCGCGAATGTCGAACCCACGAATGAGCGTGTCGGCACGTTCGCGTAGTTTCCCCCAGAGTAGGACAGGACCACGGCGGTACCGCGCGTCGTCATACGCGCCGAGCGCGATGTTTTCGGTGATAGTCAGCGGCATCGCGAGTCCCCGCGCCTGACGGTCGGCGGGAATCACGGCAACCCCGGCCCGGCGAAACGCGCCCGCATCCGGCGCCGGTTCGACCTTTCCGACGCGCACCGTTCCCCCGGAAGGACGGAGCAACCCGGACAATATCCCGGCTAACTCCTCCTGACCGTTGCCGTCGACGCCCGCGATGCCGAAGATTTCGCCGGGCGCGACAGCGAAGGAGATGCCGTCGAGCAAAGGGCGTGGCGAGTCAGCGCGGCGCAGGGAGACGTTGGTGAGTTGTAAGGCAATCTCTGTATACCCCTCTCCCCCGGGTACCCCCTGGGTGCCCGGGGGAGAGGGGTACTCCACAGACGCCGCCTCACGCAACAGGCCGGCTGCCTCCGAATCCTTGCCGACCATCGCTTCCGCGAGCATTGCCTCGTTCACTTCCACCGTCTCCCGGTTGAAGACGACTTTCCCGCGGCGGAGCACCGTGACGCGCTCGGAAAGCGAGAGTACTTCGTCTAACTTGTGGGAAATGAAGACGATCCCGCGACCCTCGGCGGCGAGGCGGCGGATCGTGGCGAACAGCTCCGGGGTTTCGGTCGGGGTGAGAACGGCGGTTGGTTCATCGAAAATAAGGATGCGTGTCTGACCGCGCAGTGCTTTCAGGATCTCCACGCGTTGCTGGGTGCCGACCGGCAGATCCCCCGCCATCTTATCCCAGGGGATCGTCCAGCCGAGACGACCGGCGAGTATCTGCGCTTCCTTCAATACTAATTTCAGCGGATAGGAGAGTGACCCACCTGCCCGACGGCTCGCACTCAGTAGCAGATTCTCCGCCACGGAGATGGTCGGTACAAGCAGAAAGTGCTGATGCACCATGCCGATGCCCCGCGCGGTGGCGTCGGTGGGCGACGCGAACCGCGCCACCCTGCCGTCCATGAGAATCGTACCGTCTGTCGGCGCGAGTAAGCCGGAAAGCAGATTCATCAGCGTGGATTTGCCCGCCCCATTTTCGCCGAGGAGGGCGACGATCTCGCCCTCCCCGACGGCGAAGTTTACCTGGTCGAGCGCGGTGAACGTGCCGAACCGCCGGGTGATATTCCGCGCTTCAAGAACCGGAGCGTCGCTCATTTTTTGATGGCGACTTTTCCAGCGATGATGTCCTTTTCCGCGGCGGCGACCTTATCTTTCACTTCCTGCGGGATGGTGCCGCCGAATCGGTCGTTGAACTTGAAGTACACCGCGTGCTCGGCGAGACCGGCTTTCACCGCTTTGCCGTCTCCCTTACCTTCCGCGACCCGTTTGCCGACCGCGAGATACGCCGACGGCACGTCCAGCACGAACGAACCTAAGTTCTGCTTCGTGGCGAGATCGCTCTGGTCGGCATTCGCGCCCATGAAGTAGGTGCCGGGCTTGCCCTCGACCGCCTGTGCCACGCCGCGCCCGGCGTCGTTCGCGTTGTGCTGGACCACGTCCACGCCCTCGCCTAAGAGCGCCTGGGTCTGCTGCTTGGCTTTGGCGATGTCTTTCTCGTCGCCGGTGAAGACCACGCGCACATCGGCTGCCGGATTAACGGACTTCGCTCCCTCGGCGAAGTTCTCGAACGCTTCCTTCACGATCGGGATTTCGGAGCCGCCGACGCACGCGATCTTGTTGGTTTTCGTCATGCTTCCGGCCACCATCCCGGCCAGATACACCGCGCCGCCCGCGGAAAAGTTGATCGGGGTCAGGTTCGGTTTTTCGGTGCGCCCGCCGACCACGACAAACGTCGTTTTGGGGAAGTCGGGCGCGATGGACGACGCCGCTTCGTCGTACTCGGAGCCGTGCAGGAAAATGAGTTGGTCACCTTCCTGGGCGAGGTTACGCAGCGCACCCGCAACAGATGCCGCGTCCGGTCCTTCGACGGGCGGTGTAACCGTCGCGCCGGTTTCTTTGGCGACATTCTGCACGCCCTCCCACGCGAGACCGCTCCACGCCTTGTCGGTCTTCGTGGAACCGGGCGTTATCAGGCCGATCTTGAACGCGCCTTCCGGCTTCGGCGGCAATCCGGCGGCAGACTCGCCCGCGGGGACAGACGATCCAGTCGCAGACGACTGCGATTCCTGCTGGCAACCCAGCACACCGAACGTGGCGACGGCGAAAAGGGACGCCGTTAAACCGCCCAACCAACAGCGCAAAATCTCGCGTCGGGAAAGTCGGGGAGAAATCATGGGGAAAGTTCGCTCCTTAAAATCAAGCAATAGGATCAGGGTACCTGTTACTTCTTGCTTTTGTCAACCGCGTCACATCGCCGAAAGTTCCGGCTTAAAGTGGCATAGACTCATCGTCACTCACCCATTAAATGGTTTTGCGGATAACCCTAGTCTTAATTGACAGATGAAGGGAAGCCGTGGTATATACTCCCTCATAGTCGCTGGCAAAGTTGCCTAACCCTCATGTCGGTTTGTCCGGTGCTGATTCGTCTGTCCGAAGTCGTACCCGCCCGCGCCATCGTCCATCTTTACCCGAAGCAAGGAGTTGTCTAGTATGAAGTCCAACATTCCATTATCAACCCTCCGCAGTCGCTCGGCGTTCACGCTGATCGAGCTGCTCGTCGTTATCGCTATTATCGCCATACTCGCCGCGATCCTTTTTCCCGTGTTCGCACAAGCCCGCGAAAAGGCAAGGTCCGCGTCCTGTCTCTCCAACCTGAAACAGATGGGAACCGCGCTCATCATGTATTCTCAAGACTATGACGGTGGTTTTCCCA
>JACMMA010000028.1 GCA_014379275.1 Armatimonadota bacterium
CTCGGTCCGGCGGGGCGCAAACTGCGCTCCTGGTTCGTGCGAGCGGGCTTCGCGGAAGCCGATTTCGGCACCCGCATCTACTTCGCCGCGATCACGAAATGCTTCCCCGGTCGCAAGCCGGGTATGTCCACGGACCGGTTGCCGAGTCGCGCCGAGCAAGCCTTGTGCCGCCCGTGGCTGGATGCGGAACTCGCTGTGGTACGACCGCCGGTACTCGTTCTTTTCGGCGGGCTCGCCATCGCGACGTTTCTGTCCCGTGCCCCCCTCGCCGAACTCATCGGCAATGTTTACGAAGAAGAGGGGCGTTTTGTCATTCCCTTCCCCCATTCTTCCGGGGCGAGTACCTGGCTGAACGCGCCGGAAAACCAGGCGAAATTGGAGCGGGCGATAGAACAGCTCCGCGCGGCGCGATTACGAACAGAAGCATAATCCTCACGCGCCCCCGAAATAAAAAGACGCGCCGGGTTGAAGATCGGGGCGACAACGCGCCATAATAGTAACGAAGCCATTCATGAGAAAGCACCGACAGTCCTATAGCGTTTCCTTCATCGGGATCGCCGCGATTGTGCTCCTGTTTTTTTGCGGGACACTGACGGCGTCGCTACGCGTCGCCCCGCCGGTGCCGCCACGCGTGCATGCGGCGACTTCCGTGTTCACCGCGGTCACGCCCCCGGCGACCGATGTTGCTTCGTGCGCCTGTATTTCCTGCGGTGCCCATGACACACCCGGCACCGAGAAGTGTTGCTGTGCGGGCGCGGAAACCGCGGGCGAAGCCCTCGTGTTTCGCGCCGTGTGCGACACGCCGCCCGATACCGCGCTGACCGGTTCGCCCCTGCCGCAAACGATCCTGCCGCGGACGGCATCCGTCTGTCTTCCCGTAGCATTTCCGGCAATCCTTGCCGCGCGGATCGCCGCCCCGAAAAGCCGCCCTGGGAACGGTTCGCCGCTTCCCCCGGATGCCCCTCCCCGCTCCTCCTGATCAACCATCACAACCTCTCCCGCCGCCCGTTCGTCCGTGTCCGCGTTTCGCCACGCCGACCGTGCGTTAAGTCCGGCATTGCTCCCGACCGATGAATCAGGAAAATAAGCCATGAACCGTTCTCAAACCCGCCCCGGCACCGCCTCGGCATTCACCTTGATCGAATTGCTCGTCGTGATAGCGATAATAGCCATCCTCGCCGCGATCCTATTTCCCGTGTTCGCGCAAGCCCGTGCCAAAGCCCGCGCCATCAATTCGCTCTCGAACTCCCGGCAGTTCGGAATCGCCATCGCGATGTATATTTCCGACAACGACGAAGCCCTGCCGCTCAATACGCACTCACGCCCCACTGGCTGGGTATACGGAGACGCGGACCCGTCCTGGATCGACGGCGTACAGCCGTATGTGAAGGCGAAACTGATGAACCGCCTTTCCGACGACAACTCGCTCAACTGGCCGGAGATGATCGACCCCGCCGCGCTCCCGCCCGGTAAAACACCGCGCCTGTCGAGCTATATGACCAACGCGTATCTAAACAACAACAAAAGCGGCACCGGTTGGACGCTCGCGGAGATCGAGGCACCCGCGTCGTGTATCTATGTCGCCGAGCAACGCGAAAACAAAGCCGGGGACCACGCCCACCCTATGTGCTGGGAGGGATGGCCGTCCTCTACCTGCGTGAGTATTCCTTCCGAAAGCGAGATCGAAAAACGCCGCTACCAGAACGGCGCGAACTACACCTTTCTAGACGGTCACGCCAAATGGCACAAATTCGAGCAAACCTACGCCCCGGCGAAGGGGGTCGATTGGTGGATCCCGAACCGCGGTACGGCGAAGCAGTACAACCGCGCGTACTGGGTGCCATAGTCCTCCCCGAACCTCACCCCCGGGCACCCAGAGGGTACCCGGGGTGAGGTTCCGGGGCGGTCGGGCGTGACGATCACGGACCATTCCTGCTCGCTGACTTCTCAATGTTGACAACCCCGTAATGCCGACGTACAATGCTCCTGCGTTTCGGCGCGTTCCTCCTTACGCCCTTTATAAACGGGAGGGTGGATTGCCGCCGCGAACATCGCGGCGAGACAGACGAGTAAGGAGGGGATAAAAATATGGCACAGGTTATTGTACGACCGGGCGAACCACTCGATGTTGCTCTTAAGCGTTTCAAGAAGACGCTCCAACAGGAAGGCACACTCAAAATCGCTCGCGCACACGAATTCTATGAGAAGCCGAGCGACAAGAAGCGAAAAGAAGAAGCATCGCGACGTCGCAAGATGAAGCAGACCGAAGAGCGCATCTAGATGCGACGTTTGATTGGCTCACAGCGCCGTGAGCCACCCATCAGGGGGTGCCGCGCCGCAACCCGCCTGAAAATAATCCCTTGCGAAGAGATATTTCTGTCGAGCGTGGTCTCTCCCACCGCGCAGGATACGGTACGGTTCCCCGCCGCGCCACTCATTTAGACTGTTTCGCACAAAACGCATGACGCGACCCAATCCACTGATTTTATTATGGCACCGATGGGCGGGTTTCCCAAGGGACACCAGTCGGCGGCGGCGGCGCAACACGTTGCGTGTCCAGGAAGCGATGAAGCGGGGCGGGGAACGCCGCGCCTTTGACGGCGGTTCACTACTCGCGACCAGTTCCTCGTGGCGCAAGGCGGGGAGGATCGGTCTCGCGATCGTGACTTCCGCACTTTTGACCGCACTGCTTTGCTTGCATCTGTGGCCGAACCGGGTTTCCCTCAATCTGGGCGACATCGCGGATAAGGATATTATCGCCCAGCGTACCGTGCGTTATGAGGACACTGCCGCCACGGAAGAGCTCCGAGATGCCGCGATATATGGGGTCGGGCGGCGCTACGATGCGATTTCCGACGCGCCCAGAATCGCGGTCGAAACAACGAAATACGTGTTCGATATCGCAGGACGGTGGGCGACTTTGCCCGCGGAGACGGTTCCGGTGGACGCCAAAACGGGAATCAATAGCGTTCGCCTCGCGTCCGCACTGAGCGAGATTCATCGTCAGGGGGCGGTTTCGGTTCAAAAAGAGACCGTGGCGTATCTGTTCCGTCTCTCCCCCTCCGAACGCGCCGACATGAAGGTCGCGGCGGCGACATTGACCGAGCGGATCATGGCACGCCCTATCACGGACGAAAACAGCGATCTGTTGACTGTCCGGCGCGCCGTCGCCGTTGATACAGACCTGGCGAGTCTGTTCCCCAAAGCGGAACGGCGAAAAGTGGTCGCCGATATTATCGCGGCGAGTCTGATACCCAATCGTCGCTTCGATGCCCGCAAGACCGCCGACGATCAGCAAGCCGCCAGTAGCGCGGTCCCGCCCCAGTTGCGCCGCGTTTCCGCCGGGGAGCCGGTGGTACGCGCCGGAGAGCGAGTCACCAGTCAGCACAAGGACGCCTTTGCCGCACTTGGTCTGCAGAATGCCCTTCTGGACGCGACTTCGATAGCGGTTATCGGTGGACTGGTGACCGGGATGGTTGTTTTCGTCACCGTTTACCTGCGACTTTTTCACCGCAAACTATACTCGAACACACACCTACTTCTCCTGCTCGCTATACAGTCGGTGCTGGCGGTCGTGGGACTCAAGATCGGCTCGCTTCTGCTCGGCCTGCCGTTCTCCGGCGTCCACTTCGGCTATTTGGGCATGATGTGCGTCGCCTCGGCGGGAATGGCGATCGCGCTCCTCATTGACGCGAGTGTGGCGACGTTGATCGTCGCCCTGCTTTCTATCGCCTCGGGCATGGTCCTCAACAATGAGCTGCGCTTCACGTTGCTCACGCTCGGCTCGTCCCTGGCCGGCATTGTCGCGGTGGCGACGTTGAAAAACCGATCCGATTATCTCCGGGCGACGCTGATACTCTGCGTCACGAACACCACTCTGAACGCCCTGGTCGGACTGCTGGAAGGGGAGCGGGACCGCGAGCTACTTTCCGGGGTTCTGTGGGGCGGCATCTCCGGCCTGTTTGCGATGGCGCTGTTCTACACCGGTGTGGCGATCTTCGAGCGATGGTTCGGGATTACGACGCATCTGCGGCTGCTCGAACTTTCCGACCCGGCGACACCGGTTTTGCAGGAGTTCCGCTTGAAGGCTCCCGGGACATACGCCCATTCGCTGATGGTAGGTACTCTCGCCCACGCGGCGGCGGAGGGCATCGGTGCGGACTCGTTGCTCTGCCGGGTCGCGGCGTATTATCACGACCTCGGCAAAATGAACCGCCCGGAGTTCTTCATCGAGAACCAGTCCGGCTTGGAAAATGTCCATGACCGCATCGCCCCGTCGCTTTCCGCCCTGGTTCTTTCCGCGCACGTCAAAGATGGCGTGGAAATGTGCCGCGCGATGGGTATGCCGCCGCGCGTGATAGACGTCGTTGAGCAACACCACGGCACGACGTTGATGAAATTTTTCTACTACAAAGCGGCGGGCGGGCGCTTGGACCCGGCGATGGAAGCGCAGTTCCGATATCCCGGTCCGAAACCGCAAAGTAAGGAAGCCGCGATACTCCTGCTCGCGGACTCGGTAGAGGCGGCGTCGCGGTCGCTGGAAAAGCCGACCCCGGCACGCATCGAATCGTTCGTCGCGGAGATCATCGAAGATAAACGAGCCGACGCACAGCTGGACGAATGTGACCTGACGCTGTGGGAGCTTAAAATGGTGCAGGAAACGTTCGCCCGAACGCTATCCGGCGCGCTTCATGCCCGCATCGCCTATCCCGGGGACCGGAAACAAAAGCAAGCCGAGGCCGTGCCCGGTCTGCCGGAAATGGCGGACATGCCGACGCCGGACGTGTCGTTCGCACCGCCCCCAAGCGCGTTCGTGCCGCTCCTGACGCCGGGCACGTTCAGCGAAGCACCGGACCCGATGGCATCGCACGTAGAAAGTGATGTGCCGGACGAGACTCAGATTCTCGGGGCGGAACGCAGACGCCGCTCCAATCCCCGCCGCGAGCGGTAGCAGAAGAAACGACGACCGACGTACAATAGACGCATGGACTGGACGTTAGCCGCCCCCTTACGCAGCATTCCGGCGACCGCACTCCCCGATTTAACTCAGGCGGAGGCGGCTGCCGAAACGCTTCTTGCCGAAACCGGATACGCGAACGCCGAAGTATCGCTCCTTCTCACCGATGATCCGGGTATCCACGCGCTCAACAAACAATGGCGCGGCTTCGACAAGCCGACCGACGTATTATCCTGGCCGCAGATGGACCTCGCGCCCCAGAACCTCACCCCCCCACCCCCTCTCCGTGCCGGAGAGAGTGAGGTTCTGGGCGACGTGGCGGTTTCGCTCGATACGGCGAGGCGGCAAGCCCTCGCCCGCGGATGGGCGGTGGAGGAAGAGATAGCACTGCTGGTCGTTCACGGCATTCTCCACCTTCTGGGTCACGAGGATGAAACAGAAGCGGGCGCGGAGTCGATGCGGGCTATTGAACGGCGGCTCCTGGGGAAACCCCTGGAAAAAGTGAACGGGTGATTGCCGCGTGATTCCTTCCGTGAATGCGGGTATACTGTTTCCTGTATGACAGCCGACACGGGAGAGCCTCCGAGTACCGGGCAGCACGATGCTTCACCGGGAACGTCGCCCTACCGCCCCGCCGCGACCGAAAAACCGTGGCGCCCCGCCAATATCTTCGCCTCCTTCGGTCATGCCTTTGACGGAGTCCGCGAAACATTTCGTGCCGAGCGCAACTTCCGCTTTCACGTGCTCGCGTCGCTTCTCGTTCTGGTTGCCGGGTTCAGCCTGCACATTTCCCCGCTCCGCATCGTCGCCGTGTTTTTTGCCATCGCACTGGTCATAGTCACCGAATTGATTAACACGGCACTGGAAGTCACGGTGGATCTTGCTATGCCCGCACATCACCCGCTGGCAAAACGCGCCAAAGACGCTTCTGCGGGAGCGGTGCTGATCGCCGCTATTTGCGCCGTTGTCGTCGGCGCTATCGTTTTCCTTCCCGCGCTGATGCCGTATGTGTCAAAACTACCGCCATCAGCCATTGTTCCGCCGGGGGTTTTTATTCTCGCCGCCGTGAGTTTCGCTTTGCTGCGAAAACGGCGACGTTTAAACGCCGCCGGTCCGTCATCTGACCTATCGCGGAAAGTTGTCATCGGGGTTGCGCTCCTCGCTTATGCGGGGTATTGCGCTTGTGAGTTGGCAGTTGTAGCTCAGCGGGTTGTCACCCCGGAGATACAGCCGAGCGTCGCTTCGCCGGAATCGCCACACCTCATCGTGCTCTTTCGCGCGGGAGTACCTTAAATTCTTGGACCCTTATAGTCAAACCGTTCCCGCAACGTACAAGGGGCGACGCCCCCGTAGTCGGCGCGCTTCCGTTGAAATCGAACCACCGATCGAGGAGCCCGCATCGCGCCGTCGCGTATCCAATCCCATCGCCGCATTGATCGGAGGGGCACTATTTGCCGCTCTGACCGCGATAGTTCTGGGCAACCTGCCGCGTGCGGGAGCGCAGGGCGCTGCCGAACCCAATACCGCCGTGTCCGTGGTCGTTAAAACACCCACAGACTGGAGCGTGATCGGCACCAGTATGGCGATCATATTCGTGCTGACCGTTTTCAACGCCGTCTTTTCGATGGCGGAAACAGCGATTACCTCGGTGCGCCGCTCCCGTATCGAGCAACTGGTCGAGGAGAACCGGCGCGGGGCGGATGCCGTCAAACGACTGCACGACGACCCTCCCCGGTACATTGCCACCGTACAGGCCGGGATTACTCTGCTCGGGTTCGCGGCGTCGGCGTCGGCGGCGATCGCTATCGCCCCCGCTTTGCAGCCGTTCATCGCCTTGCTAGGGATGTCGGAGCGAATCGCCTATAATGTCGCCGTGACCGTGGTAGTGATCGTAGTTGCCGTGATAACGCTGGTTTTCGGCGAGATCGCACCGAAGGCGATCGCGATGCAGTCCGCCGATGTTTGGGCGTTGCGCCTCGCGCCGTTTGTGAACGTCTGCGCGGTGATTTTCGCCCCGCTGAACGCCCTCGCGCTCGGTCTGGCAAATATCGTCGTTCGTCCCTTCGGCGCGAAGGCGCAGTTCGAGACCCCGATGATCAGCCGCGAGGAGTTTCGCGCCATCATCGAATCCGGCACGGAAAAAGGTGAGTTCGACCGTGAAGAGCAAACGATCGTGGAAAACGTGATCGATTTTTCCGAGACTCTTGTTCGCTCGGTGATGACGCCGCGTATCGACATGACGGCCGTCCCGGTCGCGGCAAGTCTGCCCGAAACGTTGCAAACCGTGATCGCGTCGGGGCACTCGCGCCTGCCCGTGTTCGAGAAAACGTCCGATACCATCGTCGGCATCGTTCACGCCAAAGACCTGCTTCCCCTTTTCGCGGACGGAACCTCGCCGCAAAGTTTCGCCCTGCGAAGCGTGATGCGCCCCCCGGTGTTCGTGCCGGAATCGCGCCGGGTCGCCGATCTGCTGGCGGAAATGCGGCGCTCAAAAAACCAGATCGCCGTCGTGCAGGACGAATACGGCGGTACCGCCGGTATCGTCTCGCTCGAGGATCTTCTAGAAGAGATTGTCGGCGACATCCGCGACGAGTACGACATCGACGAACCGGAAATGAAGGTGTTGAATGCGCAGGAGTCAATGATTGACGGGCGTATGAATATCGCGGACGTGAACGACCGGTTGGGCTCGGAGCTTTCCGACGAGGAATACACCACGATCGGCGGTCTGGTGTTCGGCTTGCTCGGGCATGAACCGACCGAAGGCGAGCATGTCCAGCGCGACGGGATAACATTCGTCGTGGATCAGATGGAAAAGGGTCGGGTAAAGTTCGTCCGTGCCGTCCGCCAGGAAAGAAGCGGGGATGCGGAACGTTCCGCGGAAGTAGTCGCCGCGGGGGGCGGTTAGATGTCGCTTTTCACCGACGCCGGGCAAATGGTTGCGGAGCAGATACAGTGGGCAAAGACGCCGCTCCGGCAACTACAGGGGCTGATCGGGCAGGACATCCGACTGAACGAGGCACTTCTTTTGCCGCATTGCCCGCAGGTACATACCGCCTTCCTTGCCTATCCGATAGACATCGCGTTTTGCACGGGAAGCGAAAAAACAGGCTACCGTCTTCTGTCGGTGCAAACGCTCGCGCCGTGGCGGGTATCTCGTTTCGTGCCGGGGGCGACTCTCGCGATCGAAATGCGCGCGAGCAGCCCGCTCCCATCCCTGGAAGCGGGCTGCCATGTTACCCTTCGGTGAGAAACGGGTAGTTCCGTTGTCGCTCACCATCCACAAGGAACTCCAGTATGTACGTCGCGCCGCGCTCCAACGGGAAGTTGTCACGGCGGCGGATTGTCCAGACGTTGCTTCCCGCGTCGTGCAAAAGCTCGATCTCTTGCTCGTTCCCGCTCGGACCTTCTTCGCCGCGTCGCTCCTTGTAGCGGCGTAACCGCACCGTCATCCGTGCCGGCGCGGCGGATTCCGAGGGGAACTGCAACACGAAACTGCTCGTTGGGGCGATGCCCACGGGTCCGATGCTGTCACCGTTGTACCGGAGTGTCAAGTTGTTAAGGCTACCGGTTCCTCCGTTGTTGTTGATATCCACGGCACGGGTCAGGGTGTCCTGCCCCACCGGTAGATTCACCGAACGACGATCCTCGACGATGAAAGCAGAGCGTTTCCGATTCAAAGCGGTGCTGACATCGAGATAATACACCCCGCCCGTCGCCAGGAAGTTTCGCGAGCGCACCACCCACGATCCGTTGTTATTCCCGGTGATGAAGGATTCCTCGAAGCGGTCTTCGCGCGACTCGCCGCCGCGCGCTTCTAAAAACCGGTACAGACGAACTTGCGCCGAGCGCGGTGCTTCCGCCGCGCTAGGCCACGATAGAAGGAAGTCCGTATCATCGTTGATATAGGCGGCTCGGTCGTGGGGCGGTTCCAAAGCCAGGCGAGACAGGTCGTCGGACGAACTACCGCCCGGATTGTCGATAGACACGTTATCGTTCTCGTTGTCGTTTCCGCCCCCCCCACATCCCGTGACCGTTCCCGCAAGTAGCACACCTGCCGCTCCTAGAAACTGTTTGCGATTCATGTTCGTAGATTCTCCCACCAGGCGACGCCCGGCGTCTTCGTCGTTTTCGTTGCATAATAGCAAAGCCGCATCTGAGGCGGTACTAAAATTATGACAGATATGTTTGACGTAACAGAGCATCGCGC
>JACMMA010000242.1 GCA_014379275.1 Armatimonadota bacterium
AGTGCCGCTTTCACGGCGTCGGGTTCGGTACGGATACGTTTGATGTCGAGCATGGTTTGGGTGTTAGGTGTTGGGTTTTAGGTATTGGGGACCGGATGACAAAGCGCGACGGAAGACGACTCCCCTAACACCTAACACCTAACACCCAAACCATGCTCGATGGTAGCACGGTGCTACGCCGAGGTCAAGGTAAAGCGAATGGGCTTGAGACTTGACGAACAAATAAGCGGCATGTACAATGCGAATGAACATTCGCTCTCATGTCGAATGGTCGGGGAGATTGGGATCACGGACGAAAAAGAAAGCACAGAGAAGAAAACAATCGCCGAGGAGCGGCGCGGGCAGATTTTGACTGCCGCGCTCAAATGCTTCGCGAAACGGGGCTTTCATCAAACGTCGATGGCGGAAGTGTGCGCGGAGGCAAAACTCTCGCCCGGCTCCGTATACCGCTATTTCCGATCCAAGGAAGAGATTATTACCGCGCTGGCAGAGGCGGAGCATCAATTGCTGGCATCTTGGTACAGCGAACTGACGCAGAAAACGTCGGTGCGCGACGCGCTGGATACGCTGATCGGCTACTGGCTGGACAGCGCCGAGGATCACGGCGACTACGACGGTCCCGATTTTTGCGTTGTCTATGTCGAACTGTGCGCGGAGGCGGCGCGGAACCCGCACATCGCTGCTATCGCCGAGAAATTCGACGCGGCGCAGTTAGCGGTGATCGAAATGGTACTTCAGCAAGCGGTGGACCGCGGCGAGATCGCGGCGTCGCTGGACCGGAACATGACGGCGCGACTGATCAACGCCACACTGGACGGTGTGATGATCCGTCTGGCATATGACAAGTCTTTATCAAGCGACGCCTATCGAAATACGCTCCGCACGTTCTTGTACGGGGCGATAGGGTCCGCTCCCTGACGACCTGACTATGCGCTTCGCTGTCGGGACCTGCCGCAGGTCCCGACAACAAAAGCGCGTAAATCCGAAACGCGAAAGGAACCGCCGACGCACGAAACATCGGCGGATATTTTTACGATGAGAAATGCGAATGAATGTTCGTTCCGATTGCGATGGGGATTAATGCTCCTCGTTTTCGTGGCGGCGGGTTGTGCGCCGAAGATAGAAAAGCCGACCGCGCCGGAACCTGCGACAACAAAAGCGTCCCGCCCGATCACTGCTCCGTCACCATTGCCGTCACCGCTCCTGCCCCGGTCGGTGCTGTTGACTGGCTCGCTAAAAGCCGTCCGCGAAGTCGCGGTTTCACCGCGACAGGACAGCCAGCGTGTCGCCGCTGTGCTGGTGCGGGAGGGAGAATCGGTCCGCGCCGGGCAAGTACTTGCGCGTCTTGACGACCGCGACGTTGCCGCGAATTCCCGCGCCGCCGACGCCACCGTGCTGTCCGCCGAAGCAGGCATCGCGCAGGCGGTCGCCGCCTACCGTCAACAGGTCGCCACCGCGCGGAGCACCGTCGCGTCCGCCGAAGCGGGCTTGAACGCGGCGCGGGCGGATCTGTCCGAGGTCCGCGCCGGAACCCGCCGTCAGGAAGAGGCGCAGGCGGACGCGACGGTGCGTATCGCGGAAACAACTCTCAAAAAGGCGGAAACCGATCTCGCCCGATACGAGCGGCTACAAAGCGCGGGGGCGGTTGCTCTCGTCGAAGTGGAGCAGTACCGCGTCGGGCGGGACGTTGCCGCCGAGCAGTTGCGCTCTGCACGGGAAGCGGCGTCCCTGTCGCGCGAAGGCGCCCGCGTGCAGGAGATAGTGCGGGCAGTCGCCGCCGTGCGGCAGGCGGAAGAGGCGGTGCGTCAGGCGAACGCCGCGTTTGCGCAGAACAGTATCCGGCAGTCGGAGATCGTAGCCGCCCGCGCAGTGCTCGCCGAACGGGTCAACCAGCGAACCATCGCACGGCAAGCGGTGTTCGACGCCGTGCTCCGCTCGCCGATTGGGGGGCGCGTTTCGCTCCGGGACATTGAAGTCGGTCAGACCGTCGGCACCGCGAACACGGTGTTCAAGATCGTCGCGCCGCACGTTCGCTTCGAGCCGAATGTGCCAGAAACCGACCTGCGGTATCTGTCGGTCGGGCAACGCGTCGCCGTGCGTGTCGATGCGCTGCCGCACCGACCGTTCGCCGGGCGCATCGCCGACATCGCCCCGACCGGGCAAGCGCAGGGGCGTTCCTTCGCCGTGCGTATCGAACTATCCGACCCCGAAAACACGCTCCGACCGGGCATGTTCGCCCGTGCCGAGGTCTCCATCAGTAAAGTTGTCCTTGCCCCCGTCGCCGCGAAAGGAGACCGCTAACCATGCAACGACTCGCCGAAATCAGCGTGAAACGCCCCGTGTTCGCCGCCGTGCTCGTCCTCGCGCTCATCGCGCTCGGGATATTCGCGCTTCCCAATCTCGGAATTGAACGCTACCCGAATGTTGATATTCCCTATGTCGTGGTGACCACCGTAGTCCCCGGCGCCAGTGCCGCCGAGATCGAGACCGACGTTTCCGAGACCGTCGAGGAACAGGTGAACGGGATCAGCGGCATCGAAACCCTGACCTCGGTCTCCTACGACGGGTATTCGCAGGTGACGCTACAGTTCAAACTGGAAAAGAACGGCGACACGGCGGCGCAGGAAGTCCGCGCCGCCGTGGATCTCGCCCTGCCGGACCTGCCGAAAGAGGC
>JACMMA010000243.1 GCA_014379275.1 Armatimonadota bacterium
CAGATAAAGTAGTGCGTTAGGGAACTTCTTTGTTTCCGCAGGCTGAGCGCGTGCTTGGGCGGCTGACTGCTTTCCGAAACACGCTGCAAGTAGGCGGTTTATGTGATGTATTACTAAATACATCACCTCCATCCCGCTCGCTTGGCATAGTATACCCTCTTTCTCTACGAATGCACCCTGTTTATTCTTTTTTTACAGGAAGGCGCAATGTTCGTGGCACGAGTGTCACACTTTCTGCGTGCGTCTCCTTCACGCGATACCATAAAATCGTGCCGGAAAACGAAAATGAAGCCGCGCTCCTCGGACTGCGGGATGCTCTGCGCTCTGCACGGCGGTGGCGTGAACTGCTTTCCGACACCGACCGGCAGACACTGCTTTCGGATATTGCCCGCGTCGGACTTGCCGTCGCCCGGGACCTGAATAGTGGGTTGAGCGATCTGGATATCGGGGAGGGGACTGTTCCTGCCGTGCCCTGTCCCGTGGAACGACTCGCTTTTCTGCGAAGTGTGGCGCCGCGGCTGCTCGCCGCCGTGAC
The DNA here is from genome assembly GCA_014379275.1 of Armatimonadota bacterium. Classification (GTDB taxonomy): domain Bacteria; phylum Armatimonadota; class Armatimonadia; order Armatimonadales; family Armatimonadaceae; genus JACMIU01. The sequence continues at coordinate 536 of JACMMA010000243.1, forward strand.
CCGCCTCGAAGCCGAACCCCCTGTCGCCCTGCGGATCGCCGAACGCGAAGTGCCACTCGAACGGGCGCGGCGCGTCTCGGCCGCCGCACTCCGGGGGCTTTCGCAAAAACCACCCGCCATTTTCGGGGGCAATCGTGTCCGGGAAACCGTGTTTCTTCCGACACACGACACGCTACCCGTTCGCGGCGCCAAAACCATTATTGCCACATTCGCCCGTGACCTGGGCGCGATCTCCGCCCGCGCCCAGGACGCGCAACTGCCTGCCGTTTTCGCGGAAGCGGAGCGGACTCGAGTCCAACTACAAACCGCGCTCCGACGACCGTTCTGGCGCGATTTCTCGACCTTGCCGCGGGTCCCCCCGCTCGAACCCGCCCTTCGTCGGAGCGGCACGCACATTCTTTTGCACGATGTCTACCGTCGATACCGCGACGGGTTCGCGTGGGATTGGTCCCACCCGCTGTTTCGTCTTCCCGCCCGCGAAACGTGGTCCTTGTACGAGTCCTGGTGCCTGTTCGCGGTCATCGGATGCTTGCGCGGAATCGGTTTTCGTGTCGCTGACGAAGAAAACCTAGTGCGCGTGACCCCGAACGGTGTCGCGCTGAGCCTTGCCACCGATACCGCGTCGCGCGTTTCTTTGCGGCGCGGTTCGCAAAAGGTCCTGGTGACTTACCAGAGGCGGTTCGACCGTGGCGAGCAGGGGACTGAGGGATATCACTCTCGCGCACAAACCCTGATCCCGGATATCGCGGTGGAACAGGAGGGGCGATTACTGATTTTGGATGCGAAGTTCAAAACCTACTCCGAACGAGGTAGGAACGGCGAACCCGGCACGTATCTGACCGCGCTCGACGATATGCGGCAACTACATTCGTACCGGGACGCCATCCGGCGTGGGGACGACAGAGCGGTTCGGTCCGCCTGGGCGCTTTATCCGGGGCGCGTCAGCGGCGCGAACCGTGCCATTATCGCGTTCCCGGAGTCATCGCCCGCGAAACCGTTCGGAAATGGCGAATTAGGCGCGGTTCTGTTTCGACCTGGTGGACAGGGGAACGACACCCTCGCCGCACTGATCGAGGACTGGTTACGGGGTTAGTTCCCGCAGACGTAGTCGCGGTAGCGGTCCGCGTGAATCTGCTCGAAGGAGCGCATTGCGTCCGTGGTGTCATCCGCCTGCGTTTCGCCCTTGGTTTTCGAATGCTTACCGCCCCCGGCGGCGGCAGATCGGCGCAATCGGGTAATCGCACGGCGCAGGATATCGCGCTCGCTATCGAGTCGTTCCGCCGTCTCCAGCATTTCCAGAAGCGTTTGTTTGTCGCCGTTTTCGATAGGCAGAATACACGCTGTGATCAGCGAAAGAATGGCGGGGTCTTTGGGTAAATCGAACTCCACGATGCGTTGTCCCATCAGTGCGAGTTGGCGCGTCAGGAACTCTTTCAACAGGGTTTGTACTTCTTCGCGCAACTCTTCGGTGATTTCGATCGCGGCACCCACGGTGGGGCGATCCTCCAGTGTTTCCACGATCCCGGTACGGTACGACTCCACCTCGTGTTGCTCGATGAGCCGGAAACGATCTACCCCCTCGATCTCGATGTTCATTCTACCTTCGGCAAGTTGCTCGACATGCAAGATCCGGGCAGAGCACCCGACGCGGAACGTTTTCGCCCGGCTCGGATTGTTGGTCAATTGTTGTTCGGCGCGCAGAAGAACGACCCCGAACAAACGCGAACCGTCCAGGCAACGTCCGATCATCTCCTTGTATCGTTCCTCGAAGATATGGAGCGACATTTTCATGCCCGGGAAAAGCACGAGGTCGAGCGGAAACAGCGGCAGTTCACTGACACCGTGACTGCCCGGAGGGCGGGGGGGAAGCGGGTCGTCGGGAAAATCCATTGGTTCGTTGATCACTGCGCCGGAAGGGTAGACGCGAAACCTTTCGCGACGCCCAGTTTCAAAAACTCCTCGCACGATGCCGGGAGTGGGGCGGAGTCTTTCGCCGCCGCATTGTAGCGTCGCGTCGCCTCCTGCGCGAACTGGAGTGGCGTCATGCGCTTGATGACCGTGCCGATAAGAAAACCCGCCTCCTGCGCGACGCGCTCCTGCATTTTGCTGGTCAATGCCTCCGCGGTATCGCCTTCAACCACCTCGTCTACGCGAATTTCCCCGGTCTGAAAGTGAACATGTAATCTCATCCTGTGATGACTCCTGCTATGCTGATTATAGCCGCGTCCTTCGTACCACGTCAACCGGATTTTGAACCGTCTAAGACGCCAAGTCCGCTAAAACGGCAGAAGACGAAGGAGAGACATTCGACCACTAGCGCACAAGGTGCCGAGTTCAGAAGGAAGATTTGGTTCCTTGACAGTCCGTCCTGATTGCCTTCTTCTCTATTATTTGGTCGGAGATACATCCGTTCGAACGAAGGGTTTAACGGTGCGGAGCAGACGCTCGACCTTTTCCAGATCGAACACATTTTCGGTGCGTATCCCAGACTCCAGATCGATCCAGAACGGATTATCGAACCCCAAATCTTCTATCTGCTCCAACTTCTCCTTTATATTCTCGGGTCGGATGCCACCAGCGAACCCCACGAAATCGCTGTTGACAGGTTTTTGAAAACTACCTGCTATGCCGCGACCACCGGATGCGTCATGCAAAAACACCGCACTCCCACTGTGCTGTGAGTCCCGAGCTATTTCCACCGCTGGTATATTAAAGTCATATGCTTGTATGATTACTTGCACCTTCAAGCGATCTGCCTCGCTACGCGTCTGGTGAAAAAGGTTTTGATAACGGTCGATGTCTGCAAACAGGTTGATCTGGATACGCTTTGATCCGCGAATCACCTGCAACGCGGCTTCGAGTGGATTGCCCTGATTTTCTGCCACATCGATTGCCCACCTGTCATTTAAATGAATAGATGTATTCACATGTAGGTCGCCGATTTTCTCCAACTGCGCGAGAGAAGGGTAGCGCGGATCAATTCCGGTCCGTGTCGCGCTTAGCATTAAGCCCCATTCGACGAAAGGATACTCCTGGGAAAGAGCCGCAAGGTCATCCAATTTGGTTTTGTCATCCGCGCCCGTACAAGTTACCGCTCTAAGGTTCATCTTTATCCTCCAAAGTGTTCTCAGTCGTTACCCTATACTCCTTGAGAGCACCAATTATCGCATCGTCGATAGGGACGCCGTATCGGGTCAACGCCATCAGGATTGCGCCGATTTCGGCAGGGAAAGCGGCGTCGATGATATGGTAACGTTTCGCCGTGCTTGCAGTCAGGGTATGCCGGACGCCTCGTTTCATGTAGCCGCTGTTTACGACACTGCCGATCAGTGCCACCGAGACGGTTTCGCCCGCGAATCCGTTGCCGACGAGTCTGATGCCGACACCGAGCGCGTCGATGGCGGCGTCGCAGACGGCGCGGGCAAGTGGGACTCCGTTTAGTGCCGCCGTGCTTACCAGGGGAGCCATTTCTCCGAACAGGCGGGTGCGCTCGTTGTTGTCGGCGACGAATCCTGCCGTTCCCCGTTCGTGAAGTTCGGTGAGGTTTGCCGCGTGCCAGTAGGTTAGGATCTGTGCCACGAACGCGTCATCTTCGGGCTGAGTGCTTCCCGCGAGTATGCGGTAGACCGCGTCATAGGACAGGTGGCGTGCCGCTGAGGAGGCGTAGTGGTGGAAATCGTAGTTGCGCAAGTATCGCCCCGACTCCGTCACGCCGAAGACGATGGAGCCGGTTCCCGATATGGCGATGATTCCGGGAAGCGAACGTAACGCGCCCGCGTGCGCGACGACGGCGTCATTGACATGAAGTCGCGGGCAATTCAGTCCCGGCAGTTCCGTGAACGTGATCGCCCATTCCTGGTCACCCGGCGAATCCAGCCCCGCCATTCCCGCGACCAGCCCGGCAACATCCGCGAGCGTGTGACCGGCTTGGGACACCACGTCCCGGATCGCGCCCTGAACGTTCTCTCGCGCGTGGACCGTCTTATTCGGGCTTGCCGCGCCCGCCCGCACGGTCGCCAGCACCCGCCCCGACAGGTCCGTGACAACCGCCCGTGTGTACGTCCCGCCCCCGTCGATACCGATTACTATTTCAGCCATAGAATTTCTGCCTCAGCCGACCCGCCGAACGAGCAGGCGACCGCGTTTAGTGTATCCGATGGGATTCAACCACAAAGGACACAAAGGTTTTTAAGGTTTTCGCCCCTCTCGCTAACGGGACCACCCGATTAACCCGACAAGCCCCAACCTTTAAAACCTTTGTGTCCTTTGTGGTTGAATCCGGTCCCCGTGGTCGAATCCCCGTCTTGGCGGTTCAAAAGCCGTCGCGGTATACTAGAAACACTCTCACTTTTCTTAGAAAGCAACGACCGGCGTGAATCGGCACGGGTCGTTCTTTTTTTGCGGGTACTTATTGTGCCCGTCTGCCGGTCGCGCCCGAGCGCCAAGCGGTTTTTTCGCTTTGACGGTTTTCGGTGACGCGGGAAAGGATAACAGGTATATCCCATGCTTACCGTTGAAAAATTACACAAATCATTTGGCGCACAGGTAGTCCTCAAGGAAGTCAATTTAGTCATTAGTTCCCAGGAGCGCGTCGGGGTGGTCGGGCATAACGGCGCGGGCAAATCCACGCTGATCAAAATCCTCGCCGGGTTGGAAGAGCCGGACAAAGGCATCGTCAATGTCCACGGGGCGAGTGTCGGCTATTTGAACCAGGAATCGCAGTGCCGACTCGGGGTTACGGTCGGCGAGGAGATGCGCGATGCGCTGCCCGGTGTCGCCGATGTCGAGGCGCAGCTGCTCGCCGCCGCGAGCAATGTGGACATGAACGCGCTTTCCAAAGCGACCGACGACATGCAGCGGTTGGAAACGCACACGCTGAACGCACGTATCGGGCGGGTGCTGTCGGGTCTGGGTTTCGAGCAGGGCGCGACCGAGCGGCTGACCGACACCTATTCGGGGGGCTGGCAGATGCGTATCGCGATGGCGAAATTGCTTCTGCAAGAACCCGCGTATTTGTTCCTGGACGAACCGACGAACCATTTGGACACGTCCGCGAAATACTGGCTGATGTACGATTACATCCCGTCGTATCCCGGCACCGTCGTGGTGATCTCGCACGAGGTCGAGTTTTTGAATGTGGTTTCGGAGCGCATCATCGAGGTCGACGCGGGCGAAATCAAGGAGTTCAAGGGCAACTACGACGACTACCAGCAACAGAAACAGGAAGCGCACGACCGACAGGTCAAAGAGTACGAAGCCCAGCAAAAAGAGTTGGCGGATGTGCGCGAGTTCATCGCCAAGTTCAAAGGCAACAAATCCAAGGCGGGTCTGGTCGAGTCGCGCATGAAAATGCTCGACAAACTGGACATGAAAGAAAAGCCGCGTGATCGTCAGAAGACGATCTACCTGCAATTGCCGCCGCCGCCAGCGTGGACATGAACGCGCTTTCCAAAGCCACCGACGACATGCAGCG
>JACMMA010000029.1 GCA_014379275.1 Armatimonadota bacterium
AAAGGTGTCATGGCGCGTATTTTAGTTGCGGACGATTACCCTACGATGTGCCGCCTTTGTCAGGTGAATCTGGAACGCGCCGGGCACACCGTCACCGCAGTGCTGAATGGTAACGTCGCCTTCGAGATACTTCAAACCCTCCCTTACGATCTCGTCATCTCGGACATGATCATGCCGGTCTGCGACGGGTTGCAACTTTACGCGAAGATGCGCGGGGATGCCTCGACCAAAAACATACCGTTCCTGTTGTTCGCCGTCAGTTATAATCACCACACGCCCGAGCAGAAACAGGCTTTGAATGCGGCACTGCTCACACGACACGCCCCGATGCATAGGGCTTATTTCCTGGTCAAGCCGTTCAACCCGAGTAGAATGGTGCTACTGGTGACGCAAATCCTGAATGGCGCGGTGCCGGACGGCGCTTTCTACAGTTGACAGTGGCGGACCGCTTAATCCCACCAGCAACGTGCGTATCCGGTCGAAATATCGCACTCGTCCGCCGTCGCCGCCAGTTCCCGGAACTCGGCGTCAGCTTCCGCGCTTAAGACCCCGCCGCTCGCTTCCACTCCCTCGATGGTGACCCGGACATCTTTCCGGTCGGGATGAACCGCATACCCGATGGCGGTGAACTCGGAGAACCGCTTCATAAACTGGAGGAACTCGGCGGCTGTCGGCGACCCGTTCTGATTGCCGTGGGGTCGAGGAAGCCCAGTTCGATCAGCGTTTGCATCGCTCCTACGGATAAGCCGGTGAACGATTCCGCCCCGCCGAACCAGTGCAGGCGACCGTCCTCCCCGTAGGTGACGGCGTTCGGCGCGTCCATTGGCAGTGGATCGGGCATGCCTAAGATACGGTGGCGTAGCGACCAATCAGGCGAGAGCGACGACGGTTTTGGTTGCATGTTCGGCTTCCCCATTTCAGTATACCGCCTGAGGAAATCGGTTTGCGAAGGACTTGTGCTAGTCGATCCATCGCCCCGTCAGCCGAAAAAAGGATTCCCACGAGCGGGCGGCGAATAACGGCTCGATATACACGAACGGAGAAACAGTATGCTCGGATTTTCCTCGGATAACCCCGATCTTTCCTGCCCGAGTTGCCACCGCCCGATGATCAACATGGTCGATTATTACGAATCGCTCGGTACCGGCATCGGAATCGGCATCGGGTCCGAATCCAACCTAATCGTCGGCTACGGACCGCGCCGCTCGGTGAACCCGTTCGCGGTCGCGGAGCTGTTCGGCAACCTGATCGACAACGTTCTGAACTTCGGGCGGGATAAAAAAGGCGCGAAAATCTGCCGCGAGATTCTGCCCAACTTCCCGAAAAGTCAGATCTGTTCCGAATGCCTGTACGTCTACCGCAACAAGTAGTTTTTCGAACCGCCAAGACGCCATGACGGGTAGATACAGAACGGCGCAAGAGTGTCATCTTGCTCCATTCCTGTGACGCCGATGTGCGCTGTCCATCCGGTCAACCAACTCGGTACATGGTTTAATAAAGATCGAGATGGCAACTGGCACTCCCTATGATGCGACGACGAAGGTACTAATCGAAGAGTACGCTGAGGACAGGATCGCGTTCCTCGGGTTCCCGCCCGGCGCGGTATCGCTGATTGACGCCGATCTCGCCACCGTGACCACGGAAGCCGACCGCTTCATCCGCGTCGACCCCGTCGGTGCTCCGGGGCAAACTTCGTACATCGTCCACATCGAGTTGCAATCGGGCGACATGACCGATCTGCCCCTGCGGACGCTACGGTACAACGTATTGGGTGCCGAAAGAACCGGGCTTCCGGTGGAGAGTGTCGCGGTGCTATTGCGACCGGCGACGAAATGGCGGGCGGTGACGGGACGGCTCGAACTACCCGGCGCAGTGACGGCGAGCGGACCGGCGGGCGCAGTTCTTTGCCGCCGCCTATATTTTGAGCGGCTTGAAACACAACGAAACGTTTCTGGAGTATCTATTTCGGGAGGTAGGACAAATGACGGAATCCGTGACATACCAGAAAATCCTGCGCGACGGCA
>JACMMA010000244.1 GCA_014379275.1 Armatimonadota bacterium
ACAAACGCGCGCGCGGCGCGTCCCAACGCTGCTATCTCCCCGGCAGGTTTGGCGAGCAGATCCGCACAAACACCGGCGAACTCGTCGGCGGTTTCGGCGACGTACACCCCGTCCTGCGTGCGCACCGTGTCCGGAAGGGCGCGGGCGGCGATCGGGGAGCAGACGACGGGGCGACCGACCGCCATCGCTTCCAGTACCTTGTTTTGCATGCCCACTCCGATGCGCACCGGGCAGATGGCGACGGTAGCCCGGAGCAGATACGGGCGAATATCGCCGACAAACCCGGTCAGCGTTACCCCGCCCGTCCGCGCCGCTAACGCTTTCAATGCGCCTGACGGCTTACTACCGACGACGATCACCTTCGTTCCGGGGCGCGACCGCCGCAGACGCGGCAAGATTTCTTGCAGCAGAAAAGATGCCGCGTCATGGTTCGCCTCATAACTCATTTTACCGGAAAAAACAACGGTGTCCGGTTCGGGGTGGATGTCGGAATTCGGGTGAAAGTACTCGGCGTCCACACCGTTCGCGACAACCGTGATCGGGGACGAGCCGGCATCGAGTTGCCGCAACTCCGTTTTATCCTGTTCGGAGGAAACAACGATTTGCCCGAAGGAACGGTACACGCGCGGCTCGTAGGTCCTTAACTTGCTCCACTCCGCCCAGGAAAGAAGGCGCGACGAAAGCGAGCCGTCGCTGCTCCGCATCATCTGTTTGCGAAGCGCGGTAATACAATCCACCGCATCGAAAACAACTGGCAACGGCGCGAGTGCCGGGGCGAAATGGGCGGCGCGTAGATGCTCGACATGGGCGACGTCGAAAGTATTCGTTGCCACCAATTCTCGCAGCTTAGATTCCATCGCTTCCGAGTAGCAGTACGCCGCCCAGAGAGGGGTCGGCGCAGGAAGGGCGAGCAGGGCTTGCCATGTGCCGCGTGTGCGGGAGTGCGGCACGATATGCAAGGCGTCACAAAGGGCGCGCAGTTCGGCGAGCGCGTCCTCGGCGGCGAACTCATCGGCGAGCGCGGCGACCGTGACCCGGTGTCCGGCTTGCGCGAGTGCGCGAATAATCTGGTAGGGGCGTACTCGAATCGGTGAGGGAACATACGGAAGCACGTACAATATTTTCATGACTTCGTTTCGGCTCCCAGCACCCGTTCATACACCGCGCGGAGCCGTTCGCCGACCACATCCCACGTATATTTGTCTTCCACCAGGGCGCGACCCTTCGCGCCGAGACGGTCGGCAAAACCCCGGTCGTTCAGGACGCGGCACACGGCGTCGGCGAACGCGCGGGGCGTGTCGGCGATCAGGATATTCTCGCCGTGTGTCACCGCAATACCTTCCGCCCCGACGGTGGTCGATACCACCGGCAATCCCATCGAAAGCGCATTGAGAATCTTGACGCGCACACCGGAACCGGAACGCAGGGGGACGATGAAAACGCCGCACTCCTTGGCATACGGACGGACGTCGGGAACGGTTCCGCTGACAGTGATGCCGGGGTCGCGTTTGTCCAGAGCGATGATCTCTTTCAAGGGGTTCGCCCCCACGATCGAAACGCGAGTATCTTGCTTTTTTTCGCGCACGAGTGGCAATATCTCGGAGACGAACCATGTGATTCCGTCCACGTTGGGAAGCCAGGACATGGTGCCGATGGAAAGAATCGCGTCGGCGTCCGGGTTGCGTTGGGCGACGGCGAAGTAGTCGGTGTCCACGCCGATGGGTACGGTTTCAACTTTGCCGGCGAGGTCCGGCGCGAGGGATAGAAACGCGTCGCGGTCCTCATCGGAAACGGCGAGGGTCGCGTCGGCGCGGCGCATCGCGGCGACCTCGAAGTCACGTAGTTTGCGCCACTCGATACCGGCGTACCAGCGCAGGAGCAGGTTCGCTCCGGGTGTTCCTGCGATCCGTTGAATAATCCGGTGTTCGACGTTGTGTTGGTCCAAAATGACTTTAATCTTTCGGCGGTTGTTGCCGACGTAGCGCGCCATTTGCAGGTGATCCATGTGAATTACCGCAGGTGCGTCGGAGTGGTCCCGCCGCAAGCCGTCCATCCGATACCCCCCGGTGGCGCAGTATAGCTCAAGCGTCAGTTCGGATACCGAGTCGCGCTCGACAATGAACGACTCGCCAAATAAAAGTGACCGAATCACATGCACCGCGTTGGACCACGCCGAGCGGCGCAGATTAAAACACTCTACACCGCCCGCACAAAACGGCTCCAGATGCCGAACCTGTTCGCGTTCCTCTTCGCGCCGAATCAGGGCGAACAAAGTCACGTCGTTCCGCTCCGACAGCGCCCGCAGGGTGTGGTAGGACTTGATCTGCCCGCCGCCAGTGAGCGGCCACGGCAGTAAGTGCGCTAAAAAGAGGATTCTAGGACGGGGCATTGTATTTATACAAAACGCGGTTCGGGAATAGTCGCGCACTGGATTCCGAAAAATTCATTCCCACGTACCACGGCAAAAAGCATTCATTCAGATCAGGCGACGGAACCGAAATAACCGTTTGCTGGTATAATAGTGTACAGGAAATCAATTATGGCAAACCCCGCATTCAACGAAAATACATACGAAAAATTCGCGCA
>JACMMA010000245.1 GCA_014379275.1 Armatimonadota bacterium
CAATGCCCCGGCATTCGCCGACGCGGCGACGAGAGCCGGGGTCGTCGGACCATTCGCCATCGGGGCTTGAAGGATCGCGACTTCGATTCCGAGTGAGTCGCAGAAGGCGCAGGACAGCGGGTTCCACATGGCGGCGTTTTCCTTTCGGATGGGAAGGATACATGCCGTAAAGCAACACGGCGGACGACAAGCACTCGAACACAGTGTATCACCGGTTTGCCGCATAAAGAATCGGATGTGTCGGGGGTACCCGACAAAAAAAGGCTTCCCAACGCGGCAAAACGCCACCGCTACGGCGTATCCGTACTCGTCCCGCCCCCCGCTGGCGGGAGCGCGGCGGAACCGTTGCGGCTCGTCGCGTTCCTGTCGGTTGCCATGGTGCCGCCCGGCGACGCACCCGCGACTGCTACCGGTGTGCGGTCCTCATCGTTGCTACGGTCCCAGAGTAACAGGAGCGGCATCAGGGCGAGAAGTAAATTACCAACGGGGACAAGCCCCGTGGCTTCTGGTTTCAACGGGAACCGCACGCCGTAGAAAGTCCTACATTCGTCGAGTGAGGCGAATCCCGCGCCGAATAATTCGCGTAACGCCGACTGGGCGTCCCTCTTATCGTCGAAAAGCCCTTTGCAATGATCTTCTCCCCTCTTCAACACCGAATGCGTCGGGAAACTTCCTCCTGGGCGTTTCCTGTCTCCCCCCTACGCATAATTTTGATTTGCCCGGATGCCCCGCCTTGCAAACGGGAACGGGAAGTTTTTTGCCGTGTCGTTCGGACCCACTGACCCCGTAGTTTCTCCCTCCCCCTCCCTCATCGGAATGAGAGAGGGGGATTACCGAGGCGGAACGTTACCACATTTACCGAACCGTCCGACAAGCGGGACCTCCGAACTACCTCGGGACTCCCCCTCTCTCATTCCGATGAGGGAGGGGGTTGGGGGGAGGGAGAAACGGAGGGGGAGGGAGAAAACAAGTAGATCTCCCGCTTCACCACGGCACCGACTTCCCCGGATTCCGCTTCTGCCAGAACAGCCGCGCCTGATCGCGAACCACCTCCGAGTACGGCGACGGGGCGTGCCCGGTGCCGTTGCGGATGGCGAGGAACGCGTCCTGGACCAGTGTGCGGGCTTCGGTTTCGGGGATGCCGGGAAGCCAGTCGGCGGGGATGGCGAGTTTGGGCGGCGCGGGGCGGGACGCGACGGTGCGCTGTCTTGCCGCCGTTTCGCGCTCGTTTTTGCGCTCCGCCGTGCCGATTTCGGCGAGATACCAGGCGGGAAACTGCCAGGTACCGGTAGCGAGGTTGCGGGCGACCGAGATCGTGTAGCCCGCGCCGCCGTTCAAGCCTTTCTGTGTCCGGCGAAGGGTGTATTCGCAGGCGTCCCGGAGGGCGGCGGGCGGTATCTCGGCGAGATACCGCGCCTCCGAACCTTCGGCGACTCCGCATTGATGCATCAACATAACAACAGGAGCGAGGGCATCCGGTACTGGCGCGGGAGGGTTGGTGGGTACTGCTTGACTTACTCGCTCGCGTTTCCGAAAGTCGCCCGAAGGGGCTTTCGAGTATTGTTTCTCCTCTGTCTCCGACGTAATACGTGGATAGTCCCCCGCGACCGCCCCTGCTTTTACCCCTGCGATTTCGGGCTTGGTGAACGACGCTTTCGGGCGCGGGGTGTGGATGACGCGGGGCGGGGCGACGGGCAACAGCGGGCGGATGAAGACGCGGACGCCTTCATCGAGTTGGGTTTCGATCCACCCGGCGTCGCGTAGCTGGCGTATCCATTCGTAGACCGTGCGCAACGTCCGCCCGAACTGCGCGGCGTACCATTTGCAGAACGCGAACGCATACCCGCGCGGCTGTCCGGTCTCGGGGTCGGGCTTTCGGGCGAGTCGGCAGACGAGGCGGTAGAAGACGATGGCGGGTCCGCTGGGTTGGGGTGCGGGCGCGGCGTTCTTTTCGGTTGGCGTGCGTGAGGCGTCCCTCGGTGGCGTTTCCGAAGGCGACGGCGGACTGTCTTTCGCTGCTGGCATGTGTTCTCCCGGAATGTTGCGCAGGCGGGGTCGTTCCCCCGGAGTGGGAGGAAATGGGCGGGACAAAATCAAACTATTGTTTGATTTTGTGTGCGTTTACTATAACATGACCGGCGGTATGCGGGCGAACAAAAAGTTATGGTTTCGGGCGCGCCGTTTCGCGATAGAATCCCTACATGCCCAAGTATTCGCCCGTTCCTGCCGTGCTGGTTGTCGCGACGCTGTTGTCGTTCTCGGTCCCCCTGCTCGCACCGATCGCTTCGCTGGCGAGTTTGAACCCCAAATCGCAGATGGTGCTGGGAAACCCGGACCGCGCGACGATGTCCGCGAGCAACCCGCAACATTACCTGATCCAGCGGCCGCAGTATGCGCTGTCGTACAACGATTCCCTTCGCTTCCCGAACTGGGTGGCGTGGCATCTGACCAAGTCCGATGTCGGCGATCTGGACCGGGGGCCGTTCCAGCCCGACCCGTCGTTGCCGGAAAGTTTCGTGCGCGTCGTGCCGTCCGACTATTCGGGGAGCGGCTACAGTCGCGGGCACAACTGCCCGAGCAAGGACCGCACAACCACGCGGGCGGACAACGATGCCGTGTTTTATATGTCGAACATGACGCCGCAAGCGCAGGGGATGAACGGCGGACCGTGGGCGGACCTGGAATCGTACTCGCGCGACCTGACGAAAGACGGCAGCGAGTTATTCATTTACTGCGGGCACGGGTTCAGCAAGAAGTCGCGCAAAACGATCGGCAAGGCGAAAGTCGCGGTGCCGGACTTCGGCTGGAAGATCGTCGTCGTCGTGCCGCCCGCCACCGGGAAGCAGGTTTCGCTCGCGGCGACGGACCCGCTACGCCGCATTTCGGGCAATACGCGCGTGATCGCGGTGCGGATGCCGAACATCAACACGATCAGCAAAAAAAGCTGGCGCGAGTTCCGCACGAGTGTCGAGGACATCGAATCGGCGACGGGGTTGCGTTTCTTCGACGCCCTGTCCGAACCGGTCGCGAAACAGTTGAAAGGCAAAGTCGATTTCGACCAGCCCGCGCCGTCGAAGGTGGCGGAGAAGAAAAAGCCGGGCGGACTGTTCGGTTGGATGGGCGGCGGCAAAAAGCCTGATAGCGGTCCCGGCACGGCGACGCCGACGAGCGCGACCGATGTTTGGGTGAACACGCGGAGCGGGGCGTACTGGAAGCCGGGGACGCAGTATTACGGCAAGACGAAGCAGGGCAAATATATGCGCGAGGCGGACGCGATCAAGGCGGGGCATCACGCGGCGGGAGGACAGCAATGATGACGGAGAAGAGCGAGACGACAGAGAAGGTTAAGAAAACAGAAGCCGTGAACTCAGAAGAGGTGAAGGTAGAAGTCGAGAAGACAGAAGATGTGAAGCCAGGAGCCGTTCGGGAAAGCGCAGCGTCGGAGGCTAAGGCGACAACTGGCGATGGGGCGGTGGTGAAGAAGGCTTCCCGGTCGGGCACCGATCCCGCGCTGGCGAAACTGCGGGCGGCGGCGAAAGGACTGCTTTTCATGAGCGAGTCCGACAAGCCCATAAAAGCGTTCGTGTGGAAGGACGTGAAAGCCGCCGGAGACACAATAGACGCGGCGGTACTGACGGCGGCAAAAAAAGTCCCGGACGGTGCGACGGTGACGACGCGCACCGTGGACGATTTTTTCAAGAACGCGACCGCCAATCAGGCGTGGTTCGGCGAGGAAGAGAAGGCACAGGCGGAACGGTTTCGGGCACTGGTCGCGGTGCTGAAAGAACAGTTGGGGGGCGTGCAGGCGTTTCGCGTCGAGCAGGAAGGCGAGGCGAGCGTCGC
>JACMMA010000246.1 GCA_014379275.1 Armatimonadota bacterium
AGAAGCAAAAAACGCGTGAGAAGTCTGGTGCGTTGTGGAGTGGCTTTGTGGTGCAGAAAAATCGGCAAGGCACTTAACGTACAGGAGAAACGAACCCGGTGGCGAGACGGCGGATGCGGATTATGTGCGGATAATTTCTGCGACACGCTGCACCTGACTTTGACTCTGTCTTTTGGCACGGTTTCTGCCTACGATAACCTTTATAGTACAGATTTCGACACAAATCGGGAGATTTTCACACCATGCGGTCCTCAGCAATACCGGCGTCAGCGCACGCCTTACCCTCCCAACCACGTTACCGGCGTCGGCGCGGTCTACCAGGAATAACACTGGTAGAAGTCGTCGTCACGATCTCCATATTCGCGCTGTTTATAAGTATGTATGCGGCCACATTTCCTCCGGTGATTAGCAGCACGGCTAACGCGTCGAAATATTTGCAGGCGAGCACTCTTGCCCGTCACAAAATCGAACAGATTCGGCAGGTAGGATACACGCATCTCAACCGCACCGATCTCACACAACTTGGGGTGATTGATACGACGCAGGTCAACACGAATGGTCCTTTTTCTTTCACGGTCGCGGACAATCTGGTGAATTCGGGGACCAAAGTTGGGTATTTCGGTCCCGCCACGAACGCGACAGGAACGATCGCCATCGGCAGAGCACTGCCCGGCCAGGGCTCTTCAGCCCCGGCTCTTGCAGCGGCGAACCAAGTCACGGTTAGCATAACTTGGAGCGGTGGCGGTACGCCGAAGGGGAGTTGTGTAACACAGACGGTAATAGTAGCGCCATGACAGACAACATCAAACAACATAGATTCGTGGACGTCATCCGTACGGCCTCCTTGCCATCGGGTGCGGACTGCGACAGCACTCGTCGCGACCTGCACCACAGGCGGCGTGGCTTTACGCTTATGGAAACGCTAGTCGCTTCAAGTATTTTGATAACGCTCGGCATCGGGTTCATGACACTTTATGTGAATATAGTCGCTACAAGCACCCGCGTCAGCGCCAACGCTTTCACAGCCATGGACGCCGCCAAAGCGGTAGACCGTATCAGCATCACGTTGCGCGAGGCACGGCGCTTCGAATTCATGGACAACGGGACAACCGGACCAATAGCGTACCAGTCGCCAACTAACGTCGGCAATAACCCGAACTACTCGGCGACGTTAGGCGGTTCGGCGGGTGACGGAACTATCGTGACCGGGCTACACATTGTGCATCCTGCAAAGCTCCCCAACATCAGCCTAAATGTCCCTTCTGGCTCGACGTTTACGCCGACTCCAATGAGCGGAGCACAATCCGTAGTTGATTACCGGACGGACGGCGGCTTTGTGGATGTTTATCGGTCGGACCGTAGCGGACGCCCGGCGCCGACAAACGGGCAATGTCTCTGGATACGGGGCACTCTGAACGGGGCGACAATAGCGACGGATTCGATGGCGGCTAGCGGAATAGATGGGAGACCTTTTGTCGATGACATCGCGGCGTGGCCTGGCGCCGTACAATTCCTTCAAGGCCAGACGAACGAGGTGCGTATCAAAATTGTGACTGGCAAATATTACCGTGCGGGTAAGCAGGTCACTTCGGACAGCGGGATAGGTGCGGTGACATCACTCACCGCGAACAACGTTTATCTGCGAAATCATGACCCGAACGGCGTCCGGGCTAACAGCGCGCACGGCAAGACTCAGTACACCGGCAATTGATGCGGAAACAAAACCAGATGACAATGCGGAAACAGATCCTGCTCCAAGAAAGAGATATACACGTGACAGAGAACGCCAAAAAATCTTTAGATCCGGCCCGCCTCCGGCGGCGTAAACAAAGCGGAATGATGCTCGCTACGATGTTAGGCCTGATGACGTGCCTGCTTGTCTTGCTGTCAAGTGCAGCCTTACTCGCCACGAACATGATCCAGAGCACGAAGGCGAGAATGGATAAAGCGGACTCGGTCAATATGGCGGATGCCGGCGTGGATCTTGGCGTTGCTTGGCTCCAATCACTGCCGTACCCGCCCTCTGACGCACAGGTCCACCCACTAAATAGCTTCTGGGGCGGGGGAAAGACGCGCAGGGCAGGGCGATCCTGACTGCCCCTTTCGGCAGAACAGGGACGGGATTGACTATCGGCATATACAGCGATAATGCTAACCCCGATGCTACGCAAAAGCGTTACATGATCGAGTCGAAGGCCACCATGCCAAGCGGTGCTTCGACAATTGTCCGTGCCTATGCCCAACAAGTCAGCTTCGGAAAATACGCGTTTTTTGCCGACATTGATAGCGGGGGCTATTGGGACTGGAACAACCACTTCGAAGGACCGTTTCATTCTAACTGCTCTAACAGTCTACCAAGTACATTCTTGTGGAAGGCGGCACCGCCTGATGGCCCGATCTTTCAATACGAAGGACCCGGGGCGCTGGAAACAACCGTAACCCCGAAATGGTGGAAAAACACGACCGGTGCCGTCTCGGCACCACAAACGGACGCGGAATGGAAAGCGGTGGCAAAAGGAGGATTGGCCTCGGTCAGCATCAGTTCCAGCAATTTTATCCCATTGCCAACCACTAACTATTCCCAAATGTATGTTGCTTTGGGGCAGACTCCTCCGACGGCGATAACGGGTCCGCCCTCATCCGGGGTGCCCACCCTTTTCGGAGTAACGGTGTCTAATGACGGGGGAATATTTATTCACGGCGACTGCGAGTCAATGATTCTGGCACAAGACGGCGTTGGCAGCCAGAAATTCACTATCGTCACCAACCCATCCTCGCCTTCCGGTTCCAAGCTCACCCAGACCGTGACCGCCAATGCGAACTCGATTACGGTACAGAGTGTGCTGACAAACTCCTCCAACGGAGTGATTTCTGCAGCCGCGTATCCCAACAAAACATATGACAGCTCTCCCAAGGGGCTGCTCTACTGCGACGGGAACATCAGCTCACTGTCGGGCACGGTCGCCGATAATACGGTAGATTCGACGACCGGCGCGATCACGTACCGAAACCAGTGGAGCATATTTACGGATACCGCAAACGGCAATAACGGGAAAGACGTGACTATCACCGATTCGCTGACGTATACAACAAAACGTGATTTCACGAAGCCGCAAGCACAAGACGCCGATTTCAACCTCCGCGCGGGAACGTTAGGAATTGTCGCGAACGACGTAATCGTTTCAACAAAAACACCAAGCGGGACCTATCGATCTGAAATCGATGCGCATGCCGATATCTTCTGCACGGGCACGTATAAGGCAGAGAATTCCGGCGCTGTCATACCCGGCACGCCCAAGATGACGAACGTCGGCGGCGTTATTGTGAAGACGTCCGGTATATTCGCCATCGGGAACAACGGGGCAGTTGTTAGCGGGCGATCCGAATCCTACCATTATGATCAGCGCCTCGCGGACCATCCACCGCCGTACTTTCCGACTACAGGGAACCATTACGCAGTCACTTCCTATCAGATAGTGAAATCTATGTTGCAGTAGTCAGGCGATGCCGAGCGCGAAACGACAATCGATGAAACAGCGGGGGGGTTCTCTAACAGAAGCACCCCTGATGTTTCGTTTTTGGCGCGAGTTGTTGCGGACAGGTCAAACGGTATGAATATTTAACGGCCTTACAGCGCACCGCTTGGCTTGACATCGCCCGTTTAAATTGTTACCATTTTCCCTGACGATGAGTATCTACTATAGCAACAGTGCGAACCGCCGCGCCGATCTGATCGAGCAGGCGCGGCAGGCGTTTATCGAGCGGTTTGGGCCGGAACCCGCGGCGGTCGGCGTCGCCCCCGGACGCGTCGAGCTTCTGGGCAACCATACCGACTACAACGAGGGCTTCGTGCTCACCGCCGCCATCGACCGTGGCATCGCTATCGCCGGATCCACCCGCGAAGTGCCCACCGCCCGCGTCGCCTCGCTGGAGCGTAACGACACGGCTACCTTCGATCCGCAAAAACCGCAGCGTGATCCGCAAGCCCTGTGGAGCGATTACGTCAAGGGTATCGTGGATCAGTTAGCCAAAGCCGGAGCCACTGTCGGCGGCTTCGACGCCATGATCGCCTCCGACATCCCGACCGGGGCGGGCGTCTCCTCGTCCGCCGCGCTTCTGGTCAGCACCGCGCAACTGCTTCTCAACCTCCATCCCCACCCCATCGCGGGCGACCCGATGGGGCTGGCCAAACTCGCCCGGCGGGCAGAGAACGAGTTCGTCGGCGCGCCAGTCGGTCTGCTCGACCAATTTTCCTCGGTGTTCGGGCGCCAGGGAAACGCCCTGTTTCTCGACTGCCGCACCCTGGAGTGGCGCGCCGTGACGCTGCCGACATCCGAAGCGCGTATCCTGATCGCGGATTCACGCGTCAAGCATGCGCTCGCGGCGGGCGGCGGTTATTCCGAAAGACGGGCACAGTGCGAGGCGGCGGCAGTATGGTTTGCCGATAAAGAGCCGACGAAAAACATCCGCACGCTCCGCGATGTGACTCCCGAAATGCTGGAGGCGTACGCGGCGGAACTCGACCCGGTTCTCGAAAAGCGCGCCCGTCATATCGTGTACGAAAACAAGCGCGTGGAAATGGGCGCGGAGGCGCTGGAAACGGGTAACGTCGCCGCATTCGGCGAGCTGATGTCACACACGCACGAATCCTGTATGCGCTTCTTCGAGAACTCCTGCGACGAAGTGGACACTCTCACCGAAATCGCCGTCAAGCACGAAGGCGTCTACGGCGCGAAGCTGTCGGGCGGCGGATGGGGAGGTTGCTCCGTCGTGATCCATCGCCCCGAAGTGACCGAATCGCTCTGCGCCGCACTGACGGAAGGCTACCAAGCGCGGTTCGGGCGCGAGCCAAGTCTGCTACCGACCGAAGCGGCGCAGGGCGCGGAATCGTTCCGGTTCGGAATCTAGACCAGCGGCGGGAAATATCACGGCGATGCCGGACCACCATGAGCCGTTACGACAGCGAATAAGGAAAAACACCTTTGACATCCGATTCACCGAAACCACCCCATCGCAAGACCACGGTGCTTTGCATCCTCGACGGACTGGGACTCAATCCGAACCCGGTCGGCAACGCCGTCGCGCAGGCGGAGACGCCCTGCCTGGATCGTCTTTTCCGGGAGCAACCCAACGCCACGTTGATTACCTGCGGGGAGCGGGTGGGCTTACCCGACGGACAGATGGGAAATTCCGAGGTCGGGCACCTCAACATCGGTGCCGGGCGCGTCGTCGAGCAGTGGCTGCTACGTATCAACCGCGCGCTCCAGGGGGACTTCTTGGCGCAGTCCCCCGCTTACCGAGCGTTCCGAGAGAATACGCGCGACTCCCCGGCCCTGCACCTGGTCGGGCTTTTCAGCGACGGCGGCGTCCATTCTCATTCCGATCACCTGACGCTCTTGCTCCGTCGTGTCGCCGAGGATTTTCCGGGGACGATCTATCTGCATCTGATCACCGACGGTCGGGATACCTCGCCGCAACGCGCGGCGGAACAGATCGCGGAATTGCAGGGCGTTCTCGCCACCCTACCCGCACCGGGGCGGTGCCGCATCGCGACCGTTTCTGGGCGATTCTATGTCATGGACCGGGACAATCGCTGGGAGCGGACGGAGCGCGGCTTCGACGCCATCGTCCACGGCAGGGGGCATGCCGGAGCAGACCCCGTGGCGTGGGTGGAAGAGTCCTACCAAAATAATACGACCGATGAGTTTATCGAACCGGCGATCTTTGATTACAACGGCGCGGGTGCGGAAGACGGCATCCTGTTCTGGAACTTCCGCACGGACCGGATGCGCCAGATCGTCCGGGCGTTGTGCGTGGAAGAGTTCGACGGGTTTGAACGGAAAATGCCGCCGTTCCCGCCCGCACGGACGCTGACGTTCACCGAGTATGACCCGACATTCGCGCTGCCGTACCTTTTCCCAGAACTGACAATAACCAGCCACCTCGGCGAGGTGATCGCCCGGCAGGGTTTGCAACAATTACGGGTCGCGGAAAGCGAGAAATACCCGCACGTGACCTACTTCTTCAACGGCGGCGGGGAAACACCGTACAAGGAGGAGGTTCGCCGACTCGTCCCGTCGCCCCGCGACGTACGCACGTATGACGAGAAACCGGAAATGAGTGCGCCGGAGGTCACAAAGGTCGTGGTCGAAGCGGTCGGCTCCGGGGAGTTCGGCCTGATCGTGGTCAACTTCGCCAACTGCGACATGGTCGGTCACACTGGCGTTCTTGAGGCGGCGATTCGGGCGGTCGAAACCGTGGATGGGTGCCTTCAACGGGTTCTGGACGCGCTCGCGGCGGCGGACGGACAGGCGGTGATTATCGCGGACCACGGCAACGCGGAACAGATGATCCATTACGAAGACGGTACACCGCACACGGCACACACCCTTTTTCCGGTGCCAATCATTCTGGTGGGCGCAGAGACAGGACTTACCCTGCGAAGCGGAGGCGCACTGTGCGACATCGCTCCGACGGTGCTGGGACTGATGGGTATCCCGCAACCAGCAGAAATGACTGGTTCGTCACTGTTGGTACGCGCGGACAAAGAGATATAGAGCCCGCTATGAGTGTGGGTCGAAACGGCTCACGACCGGGCGGAATTCGCCAGTCGTGAGATCGTTTTGATTCGGCGTATGGTGCCTGTATAATCCTTACATGTCAATCAGCGTGCCAACTATCGCAGCCCTGTTAACCCGGCGTGCCGCCGATGATTTGCTAACGCTATTGCGTAGCATACCGGACGAGCGGCTGTTGTGGAAACCGTCTGAATCGAATCTTACGGTGCTCGGTCAGTTACGGGAATGCGCTATCGTGAACCAGAACTGGGCAATCACCATCACCGAACGCGGATTTCCGGTAGGAAGTCCGGATAGTCGCGAACTTCGCTCTTTCATCGATGCGCTCTCGGAAACACGCGAAGGATGCACCGACGGCATAGAGCGGAGTACCGAAGCATTGGTCGCGGCTATCAACGGCGTTTCCGAAGAAGACACTGACCTCAGAATCAACATCGATACGCTTCGTCCCGGCACAATCACTCTGGCAGAAGCCTGCCTTTACTCCTATTGGCATATGGTGTATCACGAAGGGCAGATCAACTTCTTACAGGCATCCTATGGGGATGCCGCCCACTATCACGACTACCACGTGCAGGGGTAGTTCCTAAAGCGGTTAGTCTCCTCCCAGCGCACTGACGACGCGGCGAAGCGTGGCAGTAATCCCTTCTGCCTCTGTCTCGGAAAGTTGCGCGGCGAAATACCGGGCGATTCCCGCCGAATAGATCTTCCATATCCGGCGCATCTCCTCTGTTCCGGCGTCGGTGAGGACGGCAAGAGTGCCGCGCCGGTCGTCGAGGAAGGGTTCCCGCCGCAGATAACCGTCGGATTCCAGGCGGTCCACGAGGCGCGTCAACCCACTACGTGACAGCATACCGGCATCGGCGAGTTCCGCGAGGCGGACGCTTTTTCCAGGCGCCTCATAGAGCGCGTATAGGACCGCGTAATCGGAGAGCGATCCGACACCAGCAGCGTGCAGATCGCTCTCGATACGCCGCGTCACCAGGCCGTGCGTTTCGTATAGTGCCCGCCATGCCTTACGCTCCGCCGAGGTCAACGTCCGGTCTTCGCTCATGTTAAACAATATAGCGCGGAATTTGTTGCGCGTGCAACTTCCCGATTACAGCGTCTTCGCTTTTGCGACTTGCGCGGTGATTCGCGCCTTCGGCAGGTTTTGTCGTATCGCGGTCGCCCAGTTCCGCGCCAATGTTTCGGTGTCCGGTGCGCCGACCGCCCGCGCGAGGCGTGGTTCTACTGTGGCAATCGGTTCGCCCGCAACCGCGACGACGAAGGTATCGACGCCCGACGGCGTCACGGTGACCGCCCCCGAACCCGCCAAATAATGCGCGGCGATCTCCTCCAAACGTTCGCGAATAATGTCGGCCCGCTCCGGGGCGGAAAGGGCGCCGTTGCCGACCGGCACGGTGAACAAGGTTTTTCCGTTTATGGCCACCTCGTTCGGTGCTATCTTTCGCTGAACGCCGCGTACATCAGGAGCGGCAAGCTCTGCCGTGTCGTCCGTGTCCGCGACAGTCAGAGTCGTCATCCCCATCAAAACTGCCGCCAGCATACCGAATGTGATTCGTTTTCGCATGATCTCATTTATCCCCCACTGACTGCTACTTACCCATTTCCTCCCTTGTTTAAGCCCCCCGCACCACACGCGGCGGAATCCCGGTCGCGGCACGGATCGCTTTGTTGAACTGATGGACGTCTTTCAACCCGACCTGCGCCGCGATCTGCTTGATCGGGAGAGTCGTGTGGCGGAGCAGGCGGGTTGCCCGCTCCATGCGCCGCTCCCGCAAATAGGACACTATGGTTTTCCCCGTCGCCGCTTGAAACAGGCGGGTCAGGTGATTGTGCGACAGGTCCACCGCGCGGGCGAGATCCGCGACGCGGAGCGGTTCGGCAAGCCGCAGTTCGATGGCTTCGCGTGTGCGCGTCACCGCCGCCGGTTCCCGCGCGGTCGATGATGGTGCCCCCGCCCCGTAGTGCGACACCCCTTCCGCAAGCCGCCAGAGCAGATCCCACATCAATACTTCGGCACGCCGCGGCGTTGCACCGAAAACGCCGATGGCTTTTTCCCACGCGGCATTGAGCGTGCCGAACGCTTCTCCAGAATCGCCCATCATCGGTAGAATCACCTCCGGTGCCGCGCCGACCGCCGCGAGACGGAACCCACATGACAGATGTATGGCGGGCGGGTCGTCGGTGCGAAAAAAGTGAGATAGCGACTGGTTCGGCGGCACGATGCTGACATAGCCGGGCGACACCGGGAGCGTGATCCCGCCGACGCGGAGCGCACCGCTCCACCGGTACAGGTGCAGGCACCACAACTCGGGCAACCGATAGTCCTCGCGGGCATACCGTCCGTGCTGTCCGACGCTGGTCCATTCAATGCGTGGCGGATCGGAAACCGGTACCGCCAGTAGCGGCGCGTCACCCAGTGCGATTGTATCCGGCACCATATCCGTGCGTGCGAATCCGGTTCTCATGGTGAAAAAATACCAGAAATGGTGCTCGTCTGCAATTGGCACGGCACCCGCGCCCTTCTACAATACTTCTACGATTCTCTTCTGCTGCCCGATGACGAAGAGAAAAACAATCAGGAAAAGAAAGAACAAAACCATGATATTCAGCGACGAACAGATCTGTCAGTTTCGCACCCAGGGCTATCTCGCCGTGCCCGGCTTTTGGACCGCCGAGGAGACTGCGGCGATGCGCACCGAATTAGAACGCCTCAAAGCGGAAGGTAAGTTGCACAACGTCGCTACGGAAGGCGATGGTAAAACCGAGTCGCGAGCGAAAGCGAATCTGCAGCTCTGCCCGATGTTTCCTCACAGCACCTTTTTTCGGGCTATGCCGTTTGCGCCGAAGGTGGCAGAGGCGGTGGAGCAGCTTATCGGCGGTCCTGTGATACTTCACCTCGACCAGGTGTTTTTGAAGCCCGGAAGGCAGGGCGCGGGAACGAACTGGCACCAGGACAACGCGTATTTTCAGATCCCCGACCCGCTCAAAGGTACCGCGCTGTGGACCGCGGTTCACGACGCTACGGTGGAAAATGGCACGCTCCGGGTGATCCCCGAAGCGTTCGCGCAACAATTGCCGCATGAGCGCGACCCCGACAGCAACCACCACATCCGTTGCTATCCCGACGAAGCGGACGCTGTACCGCTCGAAATCGGCGCGGGGGGTGCGCTATTCTTTTGCTACGGGACGCCGCATGCAACAGGTGGAAACCTGACCGACAGGGAACGCGCCGGTGTCGCGCTTCACTTCATGAACGCCGACCAGAACGGCGTCGCGCGGGGCGGCTTCGAGGTAGAAAAACGCCCGGTGTTGACCGGTCCAGACGCGACCGGCGGCGAGGCAGAACACGGAGTGCGCGTCGCCGGGACATGGGACACCGAAGTCCAGCGCATTTTAGCCGGTTAAGATTCCCTCTTTTGCCGTGTTGCCGCGTTTCCTGTGCGGCAACACGGCCCCGCCGGAAACTTATTTGCTCTTCGATACGCCATCCGCTCATTAGAAGTCAACATAACTCAACCACCGCCCGCTGCATGCAACTTAATTGCTGTCCACGAGTCAGATACAGCAGTGGAAAGACTAACGGGGGGAACGAAACGGAAATGAGCGCGACACTGTCCGCAATGCTACATTGGTGGAACCTCCTATTTCTGGTTCCGATTGCTCTCGCCGGACTGCTACTCCTGATGAGCGCGGTGACGGGCATGGGCGACGGAGATGTTGAGGCGGACGCGCACTCCGGTGACACGGAAACCGACGCCGACGCGGACAACGACACCGATCACGGACCGTCGTTCAGTGACGCGCTCCGCGGGGTCGGGGTAGGCGTGGTGCCAGTTTCGCTGTTGACGCAATCGTTTCTGCTGTTCTTCGGAATTTGCGGGCTGATCGCGAACCGTTCCTTCGAGGTCGAGACACGCCCCGAAAGTCGTGTCTGGCTCACACTGGTCGTCGCCGTTATCGCCGGGGCGGTGATAACGGCCTTGTTCGGTGCCGTCATGCGGCGATTCTTTCCCAGCGAACAAGCGGCGACCGGGGGCAAAGATCTCATCGCCCGCTCCGGTCGCGTCGTGTTCGAAGTCACGGATCAGGGCGGGACAGTGCAGGTACGTGACGCCGGCGGAACGTTGCACCAGTTGGCGGCACGAGTCGCGCCAGGCGAACAACCCATCCCCACCGGTCGCGCGGTCCTGATGGTCGTACAGAATAAAGAATCGGGATATTTCCTTGTCGAGGAAAGCCCGTTCTCGGAATGATCTTCCTGACATATCTCGGGAAGATAAGACGTGCGCCGGAAGAAGAATACCCGGCAGGAGGATTCGATACAGATGGCACCAGTGATCATCGCATTTTGTTTGTTCGGGATCGCAATGAA
>JACMMA010000247.1 GCA_014379275.1 Armatimonadota bacterium
GGGGGAGCTCTGCATCCTGAAGATCCAGCCCTTGGCGATGAGGCTGGCGGGGCCGTACTGGCCGGGGTTGACCGGGCCGTTGGCGTCAAAGGTCTCGACGAAGTTCGCCTGGCCGAGGGCGGGGGCGACCAGCGCGGAGATCACGAGGCCGGCCCAGCAAATCCTCTTCATGACTCATCCTCCGGGGGAACAGGTGGGGGCTTGATCTTGGCGGCTGGAGGCGGGATGCGTGTGAAAACCGGCTAAAAGCGGCGTCCGGGTTCTTCCCGGCTGCAATCGTCGTGCCCAAGTTGCCCGCCGCTGGGGGCATCAGCGCGGCCGAGAGAGGCCAGAGTCCGCCGGACTGGCCGGGCGCGGCCACACCGGGTCATCAACAGTGTGTTCCGACATTTCCTGGAAGGACACCCATCTCTTCAGATGGTGCGGGGTCGCGCGGTGCAGGTCCACTCGGCAATTTTCCACTTCCCGGCCCGGAGTCGGCGTCGCCGGGGGCTGCCTGAGGCGACGTTTCGTTTAGTCCCAAATTACTCGCGAAGAACGAATCCCAGGCATTCAGGACGTACCGCCCTTCGGCGTCTCTGGTTTCGCCGGGGAGCGGAGGACGGACCCGGCGCGAAGGACAAAGGCGGACCGCGTCGTTTTTGACATACGGTTCCAAAAGATAAGAGGTGCCTGTGGGGTCGCTGGATGCAGGAAGCCACTGCGGGAAGGGCGGAATCAGCTCGCCACCGGGTTGCAGAGCAGGCGAGATGCAATGATCGGCGTAGTCCGCGGCATGCGTGATGCAGTTATATTTCGGCACGTACGTGTCGTCGGCGTCCTGCGCGTACATCCGGATGGCTAATCCTATCTGTCGCAGGTTGCTCTGACAAGCGGCCTGTCGCCCCTTTTCCCGCGCCTGTGCGAAAACGGGGAAAAGAATCGCGGCGAGCAAGGCGATGATCGCGATCACGACGAGCAGTTCGATCAGAGTAAATCCACGACGTGCCATACGCCCAGTATACCGGGAACACTCAGGCAAGCCAAATGAAAAATACGGGACCAGACCGACGCCCACGCGAAAATAAAGTTTATGGCATGGAAACTTTCTGCGTGTATTTTTGTCGTATAATCAGGTAAGCAAACCAGTTTCGCCGTTTGTCAATCGTATGACCCGAGCCATGAAGCACAAATACAACCATTTTTTATCCGCATTGCCCCTCGTTTTTGTCGGGGTGACGTTGCTTTCGCTCGCCTCGCCGCAGGCCCGGGCGCAGGACACGACGGCCCCGACGAACATCGCCTCCTTGCCGACGGCAAGTGACCTGTTCGCAGGTCAGGACAAACTCGGCCCCTACTCACTGACGTGGAATAAGCTTCCCCCGAAGGAGTCGTTCAAACCGTCCGTTGTCGTCGACGGCAAGGTGGTTCATGAGAATACCTACACCTGGGACGCGGAAAAAGGGACGATCTCGTTTTCCGAGCCGCTCAAGCCGGCTTCCATGGCGCACATCGTTTATTCCTATGATCCCGCTTCATCAGAGCGCAACAATGCCCCCGCGTCTGCCCCGGTGACGGTGCCGTTGTTGCGGGCGGGTAGCACACAATTACAAATGACCGCGCTCCCCGGCGGTGTCGGTAGTGGCAAAGACCAGACCGACACGCAGCTCGTCTGGGGGCTGTCTGGAGCCCCGATGAACCTGCTCGGCGGCAAAATAACTACCCAGGCCTTGCTCGCACCCGATGCACGCACGAAGGACGGAGGCGACGCCGGTTTGTGGGATCGGAGCGGACTTTCCCTCGGTTACAAAATGGGAAGTGATATCAGCGGGCTGGAAGCGAATTTTTCGCGCGCCGGACGGGAGTTCGCCCCGACCGTCGGCAAGACGTTCAAGATGGGTGATGCCGCGGCGCAAACGCAAAGCCTCGCCGCACGATACGCGCTCGCGCCCTGGTTCCGTGCCGAGTGGAAACAAACGGGTACCAGCCTGCTCGCCGAAGATGCGGGCAACACGGACCTGGAAGTGATGGCGTTTCGTCTCGGCGGCGTCGCCAACTTGCCCTCATTGAACTTGACCCGTACCGAGGATGGAAAAACCGACGGCAAAGGGGTGAACAACAACAAAACCACCGATCGCCTGGAATTATCCGCGAAAATCGGTCCGCAAGTTTCGTTGAACGGAACCGCGCAAAAACTGGAAACCGAAGGTAGCGGGAAAGCGGGCGAGAAGTCTTCCGAGATGTCTTTGCAACTGCAGGCGCAGAGCACGGACAAATCGCAGTCGGCGAGCGTTGCCGTCACCGGGCTGGCAAAAGAAGTAGGCGTGACGGATCAAGAAAAGAACGGCGTCGCCGTGACGCTGCAGGCGTCGCCCTCGGTTACTATCGTCGCCGAACAGAAAAAAGAGGCGGTGACGACCACGGCTAAGGACGGCGATACCACGGTCGCGACAGAGCAAAGCTCGGCGCAAGCGAAAATCGCTCTCGCCCCCGGCACGTCGCTTGCGGGCGGCGTCGTCATGAATTCGTCCGACGATTCGAAGACACAGTCCGCAGTACAGGCGACGACGGTGACGGCAAAAGTGGGCGAAGGTAAGGCCGTCGAGTTGGCTCAGTTGGTTATTAGTCGTGCGGGAAGTGCGGAGGGTCCGGCGACACTCGATACTACCGACACCCGCCTCGCGCTACGCCTCGTGCCGGGCTTGGTACTCTCCGGCGCACTGGTCAACAACCCGGTCAAGGACGGAAAGATCACCGAGGCGACCCGACAAGAAATGGGGCTTTCCGCGAAAGTCGGATCGTTGCTTCTGGGTAGCGGGTACGCACTCACGGCACTCGCCGCGCAGGATGGAATGCAGACAGGCGAGTTTTCCGTGTCACTGGGATTGCGATTCAATCGCTATACCCTTCTGTCAGGCGAATACACGGACGGCTTGTTTTGGGGCGACACAGAAGGCGTAGAAGCTACTACAAGAGGGTTACGCGTGTACACCCTAGGGCTGACGCACGACCTTGGCACGGCGCTTAATTTCTCGCTGGGCGGGACGATGAAACAGGACAAGACGCCCGGGGCGGCCCCCCAGGACTATCAGGCCGAGGCGAAATTGGGCGTAAAGTTTTAGCGCTGGTGGCAGGAATAATCTAAAGGAACGGCGAAAGAAATCCCATGCGATGGCTCACGCTTTCTTTCGCCGTTTTTCTATCTCTGCTCCCTGCAACGTTGTGTTATTCCACACCGCGACAGGAGGTTTCCCCCTCCCCTCCTGCGTTCGTGCCTAAATACCTGGAGCAGATTCCCCTTAAGTACTCCGATCCTCTCGTTGTCGCAAAAACACTGAACGCCCGCGCTTTACCCGAAGGTGTCATCCGCGTGCAA
>JACMMA010000248.1 GCA_014379275.1 Armatimonadota bacterium
GCGAGCTGCACCGCCGCGATCCCGACGCCGCCGGACGCGCCATGCACCAGCACCGTTTCGCCAGTTTTGACCATCGCCTTGCCGAACAGGGCGCGGTACGCGGTCGCATACGGCACCGGGATCCCCGCCCCTTGCTCGAACGACACGTCGCCGGGAAGTCGGTACACGTTCTCGACTTTCGCCAGCACTTTTTCGGCGTAGGTTCCCGTGAGCGGGCTACCGACATACACACGGTCTCCGGCTTCGAAGTCCAGACAATTCTTGCCGACCGATTCGATGACGCCCGCCGCGTCGGAGCCGGGTGTGAACGGTTTCGGGCGGTCGCCGTACACCCCGGCGCGGATATAGGTGTCCACGGGGTTGACGCCCGCCGCGCGGACGGCGACCACGATCTCGCCTGCGCCGGGTGTCGGGTCGTCTAGCTCTTCGAGGCGGAGCACGTCGGTCCCGCCAAACTCGTGGATTCGTATCGCTTTCATGGTTTCGTCTTTCCGGTTGTTCGTTGTATGGAGGTAGTTTACCTGTAGACAGGGCGAAACGCGTTGTTTCCTCCCTCGCCCGACGCTCCCCCCGCCCCTAAATCGCCAGAGTCGACACCGCTTGCAAGCCGTCCAGCAGTGCCCGGAGCCGCGTTTCTACGTCCGCCGTGACGTCGGCGACTGCCTTGCGCTTGTCGGCCTGGTATGCCGGGAACCGTTCGCTCGCTGAGAACGGTTCGGCCATCGCTATCGTCGCGTCACGCAGGGGGCGCGTACGCCGGTCGCCGTACAGCTCGACTTCGAGGCGTACCAGCATTTCGCTGATCTGTTCCAGCGTCGCGTCGGCTTCGAGGCGCTTTTCGCGTACGCCCATGAAGTTCTCCACGCGGCGCAGGTCGGCGAGGCAGGCGTCCGCGATCCATTCGCGCCGCTCCTGCAGGCGATGCGAGTAGCGCGTTTCCCCGTGGTCCATCTTTTCCCGGTACGCATAGGCACCGTTGAACAGAGTGCGCATCCGGTGGACCATGTTGGTTTCCTTGGGCACGGGGGCGCGAAGCATGGCGACGACGCGGGCTTCGAGGCACGAGTACAGAATACCCAAACGGTCGTCGGTGTCGGCGTCCGCGTCCAGCGGAATATCGTACTCTTGCTCGATCCCGGCGAGGATCGTCAGCGCGGCGTCGCGGGTGCGCCGGTACAAGGACGCGTTGTGTTCCGACGTGATCCCGAGGTCGTGTTCGACCTTTTCCAGTCCGTCGGTTATCTGACGGCGGGCGTCGTCGGCGTCCACGAAGCGGTACTTGATCGCGACCGGCTGTAGCAGTATGTCTGCGCCTGCGCCTTCCGCCTCCTGTAGCTTTTCGACGGCCCAGAAGGCGACCTGCGCGAAGCCGGGGTTGAGCGGCAGGAGGTAATCGTTCTGCCCGTGCGCCTCGCCCTCCGCGAACATCACGAGTTTGCCGCCGGGGGTGAGCAGGGACGCCTGACATTTTTTCAGTGCAGCCCGGTCCGGCATCCCCCGCCGGACCGGGAACGCACCGATGCGCTTCACGAGGGCGCCGACCGCGCCCTCGAACAACTCCGCCATCGCGACATACCGGAACGGTTCTTCCAGCATCCGCGACAGGCCGAACATTACGGGCGGGTCCATCACGGTCGGGTGGTTGGGAAGAAACAGCACCCGCTTCCCTTTCAGCGCGCGGAGGCGGATTTCATCGTCGGGGGCGGCGAACCGGATTCCGGTGACACGCTCGCGCATGCGCAGGACGCGCGAGTACGCCAGATTGACGACGCGCAGGACGCGTTCGTCGATCGGCGGCAGATCGGGTGCTGTTTCGGGGGGCGGTTGCGACATAAAGCGGGTCAGAACTCCTCACTCCGGCGATTTCGTGAACGCGAACGCGCACGTGCTGATGTCGGCGGGCGAAACTTCGTTCGGTTCCTTGTTCGTCACGAGTTTGATTCCTACCTGCTCGTACGCGGCGGCGACCAGTTCGCCGCAGGTGTACTTGCCGCGTAGCGTGTAGTTCACACGCAGGTGCTCGAAGACCTGTTCCAGCCCGATGACAAATCCGTCTTTGTAATCGTACGGGCTACCGATCTTGGTGCGCGCCCAATCGAGTGCTTCCCGCCCTTTTTCGAGCGGCGCGGGGACGACGACGAAGTCGCCCTCGCGCCCGGTCTCCCGGAGATTGCTGACCTGGACGCCACTCGTCAGTGCTTCCAATACGACCGGGCCGCGCTCGGTTGATTCCATGAACAGCGCGGTGTGGTACACGCGCGATCCGGTCATCGTCTGGATAAAAACATCGGCGAACACGCCGGGGCGGTAAAACAGCAGAATGTCGCCGGGCTGCGGCGAACGGTCCGCCGCGACTATTTTTCGTTTCTCGTCGGCGTCGCGGTTCAGCCGCCCCATTCGGTCGGCGGCAAACCAGGTCAGCGCCCCCGCCCCGATCAGGAGTAGGGTTCGCGCGGTACTTTTTTTCATCGGTGGAACCACTGTACCGGATTCCCCGAGCCCGCGTCACCTGTATCGCGAAGCTTCCCGCCAGGACGCGGAAGGAGCCGTCAGTATTGGGTCACCTGTCCCGCCAGTGCCCCGTCCATGTAGAACGTCGAGCCGGTGACGTAGTTGCTCTGCTCCGACGCGAGAAAGACCGCCATGCTCGCCACCTCTTCCGGGGTGCCGAACCGCCCCCAGGGGATCTCCGACAACGCCTTCGCCGACTCTTCCGGATCGTCCAGCACGTGCTGGTTGATCGGCGTCGCGATGGCGCCCGGCGCGATGTTGTTGATGTTGATTTTCATCGGCGCGAAGTACACCGACAGGTCGCGGCAGAGCATCCGCAAGCCGCCCTTCGCCACGCAATAGGACGTGTAATCCGGGAACGGGATGTCTTCGTGGGTCGAGGAAATGTTCACGATCTTGCCGCGCGTTTCGCGCCCGGCGATCGCGTCCTGCGCCAGAAATTGCCGCCCCGCTA
>JACMMA010000249.1 GCA_014379275.1 Armatimonadota bacterium
AGTACGAAAAGAAAAAGGGCGGGGTGACACCATCCCGATTTTTGTCGGAAAGGTGTCACCCCCCCCACGGAAGGACTATTTTTTGCGGGCAACCACGGCGCGCCGCTTCGCGGGGCGGTACGCGACCGAATCCGACGCCGACGCGCCGGCATACGAACGGGCGAAGACGGTATCCCAGTTATACGGGAGTTGCTTCGGGGCGGGGCCGGTGCCGCCGTTCCAGAAGTATTCCGCCGCTAGTACGAACGCGGTGAACTGGGGGCGCATTTTCGGGTCCGCGAGTTGCGATTCCTTCGATTCGTAGCCCGCCCAGGTGCTCTGGATCGCGCCCATGCCGCCGATGGCGACCATCTTCTTGCTGAAGCCGGGAATATTGCCGGGGCGGTTCCAGGTCGTCGCGACCAGGTTCTTGAAACCCTCGCGCTTGTACAGGTCCATCGATGGGTAAACGTCGCGCTCGCCGTACTGCCAGTTCGCCAGAATCACGTCGCGGGGCAAGCCGTCCCGCACCGCTTTGGCCTCTTCGGGCGTACGCGCCGTGCCGAAGTCGGGTGAGACTTCTTTCGGAAACAGCCCCATGTCCGCCCAGATAAAGATCGGCTTGCCGCGCTTTGCGAACAGGGATTTATAATGCTTGACCGCGCCCACGTACAACTGCGGGAAAGTTTTGCCTTTCGAGCGGTACGGGAAACGCCCGCGCATCGTCACTTCGTCCAGCCCGACGTGGAAGGCCGGAGCCTGGAAAAGGTCGTCGGCTTCGGTGATAAACCCTTCCACATATTTCACCGCCGCCGGGTCGCTGAAATTGACCGCGTAGGGTTTTTCCGGGTCCTCGGCATACTTCTTGTTGTCGGCTTTGCTGAAAAGCCATTCCATGTGCCCGTAGCCCTGCACGAGCGGATACGCCGTCACGTAGCGGGCTTTGGCGAACGCGATCCCCTTTTTCAGGTCGGCTTTGTTGCCCGCCCAACTCGGCGCGACATCGGGGTCGTGGTCCCAACGTACCTGCTCGACTTGCAGAAACATCGCGTTCATCTTGTAGCGTGAGAAAACCCTCTCGACCAGCTTGTTCTGGAACGGCAACGCGGACTGTCCGTGGAATAGGTGGACGCCGCGTAGTTTGAGCGAGGGCCAGTCGGAAATCTTCGCCGCGTGAATGCCTGGTTTGCCCGCGGCGTTCTTGCCGATCAGTTGTGACACCGTCTGCGCCGCCCAGTACGTACCGGCATCGTCGCGCCCGGCGAGCGCGACGCGCTTCGCGGATGCGTTCACCCCGTAGCCTTCCGGCTTCGCGGGCGGGGGCGCGGACGTTTTATCGCCGATCACTACGGCGTTCGTTTCGCGGGAGAGTTGTGCGCGCGGCACTACGACTGTGGTCGCCTTTCGTCCGTAGTGAAGGCTGATTTCTTGTTTGAGCAACTGCGCGGCGCGCTTCTCGCCGACCGTGGCATTTTTCGCGATCACGATGCGCGGCGTCGCGGAAAGCAGAAACGACGCGCCGTCGGTCGCGGTGATCTTTTTCGGGCGGGGTATCAAAAGCGGAACCTCGGCTTGAACCGGTGCCCCCAGGGACCCGAGAGAAACAAGCGCGGTTGCGGCTAAATAGCGTAACATTAGTCTATACCAATCCTTGTGTACTGCTTGTTGTTATAGCAGGTTCTGTGCCGCACCCGCAAGCTGAGATGCTTACTGCGGCGAGAACAGTCTGGCTTCGCCGCACTATCGAAACGGAAAAATAGAGGGCCATGGCGGCGAGGATCTGCGGTCAGGAGTTGCCCTTTAATCGTCCAGGATGAAGTCTATTCCCTTATGCAGTTCTGCCCTCAATTCCGCCTGGTGTGTCAACCAGATGAAATGCGCCGCCCCGTCTATCTCGGCGTATTTTGCTTTCGGAATCAGGTGTGCCAACTGTTGCGTGGGCCAGTTGGGGCGGATGTCGTGTGAACCGTTGATAAAAGCTGCCTTCGCTCTTAACCTCGCTAAATCACCGAAGAGTTCGGGACGACGACAATATGCCTTCCAGCTATCGTTGCCCTGTCTATTGACGTCCGGATCGGCGTCGAAAACAAACCCTCCCGTATCCTCTGTTTCTTTCATCGCGTGGTACTCCGCGCTCCAGGAACGGTCATCCACCACCTTGCCTCCGGCGATCCCGATCATACCGATCACCCGTTCGGGAAACCGCATCGCGTAAGCCAGTGCGACACACGGGCCATGGCTGTGCCCTAACAAAAGCACTCTTTCGTGTCCGTATGCTTCGCGCACGCTGTCCGCATCATTGAGTAGCGTCTGCAAATCATAGTTCTTGTCCCGGCTCGAACGACCGCATCCGCGCGGCTCGAATCGGATGACTCGGCACCGATCCTCGATCATCTCCGCGACTGTCCCGAGGTAGTCGTCGCAACCCGGTCCCCCGTTGAAAACAAGCGTCGGTATGCCCCCGCCTGTGCAGACAGACCAGAGTCGCGCTTCGCCTATTTGCACGAAGTTCTCGCCGTTATTGAAAGCCATACCGAAAATAATATCACTCGTCCTGGATGAATGGTGACACGGGTGATTGCACGTCGACCGTCGCCCGATAAACTCCCGGGCGGTGAGTCCTGACCGCGAAACCGCCTGGCGACTTGACAGTTATCGCGCCGGATTAGGTAAGATGGTTGTATTATGCAAGCCGTCATTCTCGCCGGGGAGCGGGGCGCGCCCCTTTACCCGTTAACCGCCCGTCAACCCCGCGCGATGCTCCCGCTCGTCGGTAAGCCGCTCGTGCAGTACCAGCTGGAACTCCTGATCAAGCACGGCATTACCGAGGCGATCCTTTGCTTGCAGGTGATGCCGGAAGCGTTCGAATCGCGCTTCAAGGACGGCGAAACACTGGGGATGACGCTCCGCTACCACCGCGAACTGGCGCCGCTCGGCACGGCGGGGGCGGTACGCTCGGTATTGACCCGGCTGATCGAGGAATCGGTGCTGGTGCTGAACGGTCACAACCTGACCGACGCCGACCTGACCAGCCTGCTCGAATCGCACAAAGAGCGCGACGCGGGCGTCACTATGCTGCTGGCGCAAATCGAGAACCCCTCCCGATTCGGTGTCGTGTCGTTCGATAGCGACGGCAAGATCACGGCGTTCCGCGAAAAACCGTCGGTGGAGGAGACGCAATCGGGCTTCGTGAACGCCGGGGTGTATGTGATCCGGCGCGATCTATTGCGCCGGATGCCGCCCGATACCGAAGTGTCGTTCGAGCGACAACTGTTTCCGCAACTCCTGACCGAGGGCGTCGCGATGTACGGCGTCGTGAATGAGCGGCGCTATTGGCGGTCTATCGCGACCTTGCCGGATTACCAGCAGGCGCAAGCCGACATTTTAGAGCATACCGTGGACGCTATCATCGGCGGGAACGAGGTGCGGCAGGGCGTCTGGGTCGGTGACCACGCCGTGATCCACCCGACCGCGCGGCTTTCCGGGCGGATCTTTGTCAACCACCACACCGAGATCGGCAAGGAGGTGCGCATTTCCGGGGTTTGCGCCATCGGCTCCCGGTGCCGTATCGACGACGGAGCCGTGATTGAGGATTCGATTCTGTGGCGCGGCACGACGATCGAGGCGGGCGCGACGGTGCGTGGGTGTATTCTCGGGGATAACTGCGTAGTGCGCACCGGGGCGAACGTGCAACCCGGCTCGGTGATCGGCGCGGACGCCGTGATCGCGTCCGTGGTGGCGAAGCTGCCGTCGCGCGGCGACATTCAGCGGGCGGCGATCAAGTTCGGAACCGACGGCTGGCGCGGGATCATCGCGGACGACTTCACGGTAGACAATGTCCGCATCGTGACACAAGCCGTCTGCAACTGGATCAAGTCCGGCGCGGTTTCCGGCGAAGGGTTGGTCATCGGGTATGACCGCCGCGCCCAATCCGAATGGTTCGCCCGCGCCGTGGCGCAGGTCGCGGTGGCGAACGGCGTACCCATCTATCTGTCGGACCGGGAGTGTACCTCGCCCGCGGTGTCGTTCGCGTGCCGGTACTACGGCGCGTCGGCGGGGCTGATGGTCACCGGATCGCACAACCCGCCGCAATACAACGGGCTGAAAATTAAGGCGCATTACGGCGGGTCCGCGACGCCGGACATGGTCGGACAGATCGAGGAGCATCTGCGCCAGTTGCTTCGCTCCGGTGCCGCCCCGCAGACCGGGCGGGAAAACCCGCCCACGGAAAACATCGCCGCGCCGTTCTTGGCCCACTGCGGACGGTTCACTGATCTAAGGAAAATTCATGAAGCCGGGCTGAAAGTGGTCGTTGACCCGATGTATGGTTCCGGCGCGGGCTATCTGACCGATATCCTGCGCGGCGCGGGGGTGGAGGTAACAGAGATCCGCTCCGAGCGCAATCCGTATTTCGGCGGCATCACTCCCGAACCGATCGAGCAAAACATGAGTGCTCTTTTTGACGCGGTGCGCGCAAGCGGGGCATCGGTCGGAATCTGCCTGGACGGCGACGGCGACCGCCTGGCCGCGTGCGACTCGCAGGGTCGGTATGTAGACTGCCACCGTATATTCGCCGTTTTATTGAAGCACCTGTACACGGTGAAGGGATGGACGGGCGGTGTGGTGCGGACCGTTTCCACCACCCGTATGCTCGATAAACTGTGCGCGAAATATGGCTTGCCGCTTACGGAAACCCCGAT
This sequence comes from Armatimonadota bacterium, assembly GCA_014379275.1. GTDB lineage: Bacteria > Armatimonadota > Armatimonadia > Armatimonadales > Armatimonadaceae > JACMIU01. The sequence continues at coordinate 4,680 of JACMMA010000249.1, forward strand.
CGGTTTCAAGTACATCTGCGAGAAGATGTTGACGGAGGATATTCTCATCGGCGGCGAGGAATCCGGCGGGATCGGCGTCAAGAACCATCTACCAGAGCGCGACGGAGTGCTGGTGGGACTTTTGTTGCTCGAAGCGATGGCGGTCTCCGGTAAACTCCTCGAAGAACTGATCGACGATATTTATGCCGACGTCGGTTTTCACGGGTATATACGAAACGACTTGCATCCCGCCCCGGAAAAAATGTCGAAGATTATCGCCGCGCTTCAGGGCTTAAAACTGTCCGAGTTCGCGGGCGAACCGCTCAAAGGAATCACGCGCAAGGACGGCACACTCCTCACTTTTGCCGACGAATCCTGGCTCCTGTTGCGCCCATCGGGGACGGAACCCCTGGTTCGCGTCTACGCCGAAGCGCTGTCCCAGCAGCGGGCGGACGATCTAGTCGCGGCGGGCGTTGCACTCGTCGAAGCTGTTTGAATGGTGCTAAACAAGATCTGAAAAAAAGCCTGTGAAAAATTGAATCCAACGTTCGAAATAGAGATGAATTGTGGATACTTATGATAAGGGAACTGCACGCCGCCACTAGTCGACTTCGCGACCACTATGGTAGAATCGCGATTATTGCTCCTCATTCGCCTGAAGTGTGTCACCCCGTGTTGACCAAACAATCCGACCGCGTTCGAAGAAGAAAGGCAATTGTAAATATGTCCTCACGCAGAGATTCGACCAAAACACTGCTCATATTAAGCATTACTGCTATCACTTATATCATTTGGGGCAATACACCCATACATGCCTGTGGACTCTGTGCCAATCCTGAACACCTGATTGTGGGACGTGTCCCAACTCCAACACAAACCGGGGGAAGTAACATCACTAGTTCTCTCAGCGGTTTCGATATCGTTCTGAATCCGAATGTAACTCTTTCCAATAATACGGCGGCTCTCGCTGCTTTCGAGCGAGCAGCGGCGAACTGGGAACAATATATATCGGATCCGATCACGGTCACTATCGATGCTGGTTTTAGCAACCTGGGTGCGGGAATATTGGCATCAACAAATCCTGTTGCATTCGCATACAATTACGACTTTTTAAGAGGACGAGTAGTTACAGACGCTTCAGATGAGGGTGCAAACGACACAGTTGCCACGTTAGTGCCAACTAGTGCACAGTTCAACAATGCAATCCTGCCCGCGGGTTTTAACCTAGATGGTGCTTTGGCAGGAACGAAGGCGAACCTTAAAGCATTGGGGATTCCCAATCTGGATCAGGAGGGCGTCTCGGATGGCACTATTAACTTCAGTACGAGATTCAGTTTCGACTACGACAATACTGACACACTAAATACAAACCTCATTGACTTTGAAACGGTGGCAACACATGAAATTGGTCATCTACTTGGCTTCATCTCGTCCGTAGATAGTATAGATCAAGGGGTGAGCGGCGCAATAACACCCTTTACCCTCGATCTATTCCGTTTCGCGAACGGTGTTGCCATAAGTGATCCTTCTACCCTGCCCCAATTTACAGGTAACGCTCGATCGCTACTGACCGGGGGTGACTCCATTACCGATGACGTGGATTCGGAGTTTAGTATGTCGACTGGCAGAAACAAAGGCGATGGGCGTCAAGCCAGTCACTGGAAAGACGGTGACCTCACGGGAGGGAACGTGATTGGGGTAATGGATCCGACCCTCGGCGCAGGGCAAGTAGTTGAGATTTCCGCCGCCGATTTACGCGCTCTCGACTTGATCGGCTATGATATCAACTACCAGCCGGTCCCGGCACCGCCTGCGGTGGTTTCGCTGGGAATCGGCGGGGTGGTTGGTTTGCTCGGATTCGGGGCACGGAAACTTCGCGCCCGGTCGCGGCGCGTCAAGAACAAATAGAATGCTCCCTGTCACAAGGAAGCAACCGGCGACTCAATCACTGGTTTGTTGCGCCTGCGATAGCGCGATTCGGAGGACTTCCGCGACGCTCCAGGCTTGCCAGGGGCAACCGTCCGGGCGTTGCGGTTCGCTGGCGTCGAAGACCTCCGCGATGCCGCCGACGCCGTAGTCGCTGAGATTCTTCAAGACGCCGGAAAGGTCGATCGGTTCGCCATACACGATGCGGCGGGCGTCGGCGTACGGACCGAGCAGCCAGGGCCAGACCGTTCCCTGATGGTATGCCGTGTCGCGCGAGAAGCCGTCCCCCTCGTAGCGCGGGCGGTATGCCGGGTCCGAAGGCGACAGGGTGCGCAACCCGTACGGCGTAAGCAGTTCCCGCGCGACGGTGTCTACGACGGACTTGGCTTCCTCGCGTGTCATCGGCGAGGTCGAAAGCGCGGCGGCGATGATCTGGTTAGGACGAATCGCCGTATCTGGTGTGCCGTCCGGGGCGATAACATCATACAAACCGTTACCGTCCGGGCGGACGAACTTTTTACGGAATGATTGGGCGGCGCGCTTCGCCTGGATCAGGTCGGACTCATTTCCCGCGAAGTCCCAGGCGACCGTCAGGGCGTGAATCCAGAGCGCGTTTATCTCGACCGCTTTCCCGATTCGCGGCGTGACGAC